>JBAWGU010000813.1:0-3606 GCA_049593215.1 Pyrinomonadaceae bacterium | reverse complement strand
ATTTAATTGCGCAAAGGCGCAAAGACGCAAAGGAATTAAGAAGTATGATCGTGAACGATGCGCCAGCCCTGCGCCGTCTTGCGGAAGATGAGCGTGAAGCGTCCGTGCGGCGTGTCTTTCGCGCGCGTGAGTTTCCAGCTTCCCAAAACTACAGCAGAGTCTTTGCTGAGCGGCGTAATCTCCAAATCCGAAAACGAGAGCGTGCCCATCTTCTCGCGCGAATCGTAGCCCTTCTTGTAACGATCAAGCACGGTCTGCCAGCCGCGCGTCACGTTGTCGCCGGAGACAAACACGGTCTCGTTGCTACGCGCATAGCCGTCCATGAAGCCGTCTATGTCGCCGCGATTCCAAGCCGCGACCTGCGTCTCCATGACCGTGCGTATCTCATTTATAATCTTCGCATCGCGCTTGCTCACAGTGCCCTGCGTTTGTGCGGCTGCGACGATTGCCGTTGTGAGTAGGAGCGCGGATGAGATGATTGCTGCAAAGACTTTTCGTTTGCGATTCATAATGGTCTGCTTCACTTTTGTTGGTCTCAGGTAGAGCGGGGAGATGAATATACTTGCATTGGCTCTGCGGCTTCAACTATTTCACGCGCGCCTGCAACCACGCGCGCACGTCCACGCGCATCGCTCCAACAATCTCATGGCCTGCATCCGCGTAACTGCGCACTTCAACATCCTGCGCTCTCAGGCGAAGACGCGCCTCGTAATCTTTCACACGCTCAGGCGTGTAAAACTCATCTCGCTCGCCTGAAAGGTAGAGCACAGACGCGCCTGTCTCTTTGTACGCATCGCTCGTCTCCCAATCACCGGGCAGCCCGCCGCAGATGCCAACGACTCCGCGCAACAGTTCCGCGTGCGTGAAGGCAAAGCGAAAGTTGAGCGCGCAGGTTTGCGAGAAGCCTAAAAGAAAAATCCGATTTCGATCAGCAATGCCTTCATCAACCAGATTGTTAATGAGGTCAAGCAACGCGCGATGATGAATGGCAACAGATTCTTCCGGGTGAAAGTTTGTGAGCCAGCCAAAGCCGAAGCGAAAAGGCCCGCCCGCTTCCTTCGGCTCTTTCATATGCTGATGCGGCCCCTGCAACGAAGCGACGGCGAAACCTTCTGGCGCAATGGAGCGCGCTTCTCTCATCATCTGCCGCTTGTTCGCGCCGTAGCCGTGCAACGCGATGAGCAGAGGATGCGGAGTTTTGTCATCACTCACGGAAGGAGCAAAGAGGTCGTAATAAAGTTTGATCTCTGCCGTGAGCGTGCGATCTTCGCGTAAAGCTTCTTTGACTTTGAAATCTTGCATGGTTGAAGGTTTGAAATTTAAGTTGAATGTTAATTGAACATGCACTCACCGCAGAGGCGCAGAGCACGCGCAGAGTTTACGCAGAGGCTTTGAATGTTTTCTCCGCGAATCCTCTGCGGTTGCTCTGCGCCTCTGCGGTGAATTGCCTTTCCCATATTCTCAAGCTTGATTAATTCAAATACCCACGCGAGCCGCCCTCTTTATCTTCGCCTGAAACGTCAAGCATGGGCACGCTCTCTTCCTCAAGCGTCCAGATGTCGTAGAGGTCGGGCGGAACTTCAGTAACGAAGCGCGAAGGTTTCTGGACGACTGTCTGGCGGTTGTAATCAGTCATCATCAGTGGATAGCTGATGTAGAGTTGATCTGCTGCGCGCGTTAAGGCGACGTACCAGAGGCGGCGTTCCTCTTCTTCGCCTTCGGCGTCGCGCAGTGAGCGCGGGCTTGGAAACTTTCCGTCTGCGGCCCAGATGATGAAGACTGTGCGCCACTCCAAGCCTTTCGCCTGATGAACGGAGGTGAGCGTCAGCAACTCATCTTCATCGCCGCCCATCACAACGTCTTCGCCCGTGAGAGCCTGCGGTGCGCTGTAGCGTTCTGTGGAGAGCAAGGCAAGCTCTGCCAGAAAATCTTCCGTCGAATTAAAACGCGCGCTGTAGCGTGCGAGTTGCTGCAAATCTTCCTGCCGCGCTTCTGCGTTCTCGTAGTTTCCCGCCAGGTATTCCGAATAGCCGCGCTCAAGAATCATCTCTATCTGGCGCGCAGGATTTTGTCTGTTCTCGTCCTGCACCAAAGTTTCAAGCAGCGAGATGAAATCTTTCCAACTGCTCCCGCGACGCGGCGCGGCACGGAAATCTTCGCGGCGAATGAGCGCGAGCGGATCGGGCGCGTAGGCCAGTTGCTCCCAGATTCTATTCGCGGTCGCTACGCCAATCTGCGGGATGAGACGCAGGATGCGTTTCCATGCCAGCTCGTCGTGCGGGTTGACGATCACGCGCAGGTAGGAGATGACATCTTTGATGTGCGCCTGCTCGAAGAAGCGCACGCCGCTTCTGATTCGATAAGGAATGCCGCGACGTGTGAGTTCGAGTTGGAGTTCGAGCGAATGATAATGAGAGCGATAGAGGACGGCTATCTCTTCGAGCGGAATGCCTTCGTCTCTCAGCTCAAGAATGCGCGCGGCGATGAAGGCGGCCTGCTGGTCCGTGTCCCGGCATGGCACGAGCGCAGGCATCATGCCTTTAGAAGCGCGCGCCGCTCTTAAGATTTTTGGAAACTGTTTGCGGTTGCAAGCGATGGAGACATTTGCGAGCGAGAGTATTTCCGGAGTGGAGCGATAGTTTGTTTCGAGGCGATAGACGTGCGCCTCCGGGTATCTCTGGGGAAACTCGTAGATGTTTGTAAACTCCGCGCCGCGAAAGGCGAAGATGGATTGCGCGTCGTCTCCGACAACCATCACGTTGCGATACTTGACGGCCAGCAGGTCAATAATCTCCGCCTGCAACTTGTTCGTGTCCTGATACTCGTCAACCAGAATGTGCTGAAACTGCTCTGCATAGATTTCCGCAATCTCTTTCTTCTCCATCAAGAGACGCTTCCAGTTCAGCAGCAGGTCGTCGTAGTCCATCACGTTGCGCTCGCGTTTGCGCTCCATGTAGATGGTGTCAACGCGCTGAATCTGCTGGGCCAGTGGCTCGAAATACGGGTAACGCCGCGCGACAACATCCGAGATTGGGCGGTCAGTGTTGTTGGCAAAGCTAATGATGCCCTGCAAGACTTCCGCTTTCGGGAAACGGCGTGCGCGCGTGTCTATGCCCGCTTCGTCAATGCAGATGTTCAGGAAATCTTTAGAGTCTTCGGAATCGAGAATCGTGTAGTTTGATTCGTAGCCGATAGACGCGGCGTGGCGGCGCAGGATGAGATTGGCAATGCGATGAAACGTGCCGCCCCAGACACGGCGCACGTCGCCGCCAGTCGTCAACATCTCGACGCGGCGCAGCATCTCATGAGCCGCGCGATTCGTAAACGTCGCCAGCATGATGCGCGCGGGCGAGACGCCCTGCTCGACCAGATATGCGACGCGATACGTGATCGCGCGCGTCTTGCCTGAGCCTGCGCCAGCGACGACCAGGGCCGCGCCGGGCACGGACGTTGCGACCTTGAACTGCTCCTCGTTCAAGTCCGCGCGGTAACGCGCCAGCTTCTCCGCCGAGTTCGCTTCAGGCCGCTTGATGACGTAGCGTTTCATAACTTTCGTTCTGGCTTATAACACTAACAAAGAAAATGATGAAGTAAGAACTGTTCTTT
>JBAWGU010000812.1:0-3136 GCA_049593215.1 Pyrinomonadaceae bacterium | reverse complement strand
GGTTCACGCAAAGGCGCAAAGAAAAGAAGAACCAAAGAAGCATTCAACGCCTTCCGTCTTTATTTTCTTTGCGCCTTTGCGTGAACCTGCCCGTTTTTATTGCGATAACTTCAGATGCTACGGCTCGTCGCCGCCTGCGGCATCCGCGCGGGCCGCGTGCCTGAAGTAACGGGCGGTAAGACCCTATCTTTCAGAGCCTCACGAAAGACCTGCCGCATGTTCTCAACGAAGACGAAGCGTATGTCTTTGAACGGCTCTTTCGGAACTTCGTCAAGGTCACGCTTGTTTTGTTGGGGCAGAATAATCGTTGAGACTCTCGCACGCCGCGCCGCCAGCACCTTCTCCTTGACCCCGCCGACGGGCAGCACGTTTCCGCGCAGAGTTATCTCGCCCGTCATCGCCACATCTTTTCTAATCGGACGCTGCGAGAGCGCAGAGACCATCGCCGTTGCGAGCGTGATGCCCGCCGAAGGGCCGTCTTTCGGAATCGCGCCTTCAGGGATGTGTATGTGCAGGTCGTAGTTATTAAAATCCTCTTCGTTAATATCCAACTCTTTGGCGCGCGACTTGGCGTAAGAGTACGCGGCCTGCGCAGACTCTCTCATCACTTCGCCAAGCTGTCCCGTGAGGACCAAACCGCCTTTGCCCTTCATGCGCAAGGCTTCTATGAAGAGGACATCTCCGCCAACCGCCGTCCATGCAAGGCCGGTCGCTATGCCAATCTGATCTTTCTTCAAGACCTCTTCGGGCAGAATCTTCGGCGCACCCAGAAACTCATGCACGTTTTTGACAGTCACGCGCACAGTCTCTTTCTGTCCTTCGGCGATGCGGCGCGCGACCTTGCGACAGATGGTTCCAATCTCACGTTCCAACTGGCGAAGCCCCGCCTCGTGTGTGTACTGCTGAATGATTGCTGTCAGCGCAGTCTTCGAGATGTGAACATCGCGCGCGGTGATGCCGTTCTCTTCCATCTGCTTCGGCATCAGGTGGCGGCGCGCAATCTCGCGCTTCTCTTCCTCCGTGTAACCTGAAAGACGAATCACCTCCATGCGGTCACGCAGCGCGGGCTGAATCGTGTCGAGCACGTTTGCCGTCGTCATGAACAACACGTTCGAGAGATCAAACGTGACGCCTAGATAGTTGTCGCGGAAACTGTTGTTCTGCTCAGGGTCGAGAACTTCCAGCAGAGCCGAAGACGGATCGCCGCGAAAATCCGCGCCAACTTTGTCAATCTCATCAAGCATGATGAGCGGGTTATTTGTGCCCGCCTGTTGAATCGCTTGAATGACACGGCCCGTCATCGCGCCAACATACGTTCTGCGATGTCCGCGAATCTCCGCCTCGTCATGCACGCCGCCCAGAGAGAGCCGCACAAACTTTCTATCAAGCGCACGCGCAATCGAGCGGCCCAGAGAAGTCTTGCCAACGCCCGGAGGTCCGACAAGACAGAGAATCGGTCCTTTCGGTTTCTCTTTAAGCTTGCGCACGGCGAGAGCTTCGATGATGCGATCTTTGACTTTCTCAAGACCGTAGTGGTCCTCATTCAAAATCTGCTCGGCCTTTTGCAGGTCCAGATTATCAACGGAAGCCTTCGACCACGGGAGGTCCGTCATAATCTCCATCCAGTTGCGCAGCGTCGCCGTCTCCGCCGCGTCCGGGTGCATCCGCTCAAGCTTCTTCAGTTGACGCAGGGCTTCGTCTTCGGCAGTCTTCGGCATCTTCGCCACTTCAATCTTTTCACGAAACTGCGCGATCTCTTCCGCCAACTCGTTGCCTTCGCCAAGCTCCGTCTGAATCGCCTTCATCTGCTGGCGCAGGTAAAACTCTCTTTGCGAGCGGTCAATGTCTGCGCGCGCCTGCGTGTTGATCTCCTGCTGGACGGTGAGGACTTCAATCTCTTTGTTGAGAAGCTCGTTGACGCGGCGCAGGCGCGCGGTCGTGTCTGCGATGTCCAGAACGGACTGCGCGTCTTCGACTTTCAATTCGAGGTTGGAAGCGGAAAGGTCTGCGAGCCTTCCTGCATCGTCGAGGTTAGCGATAATCGCCATTACTTCGGGCGAAATATTCTTGCCAAGATTCGCAGCCTTCTCCATCGAAGCGCGCACGTTGCGTATCAACGCTTCGACTTCGAGCGAGCGTTCGGGCGCGGGCGGCTCCTGCACAACATGCAGGCGTGCGCGCAAAAATTCGCTGCCGACTTCGACCGATTCAATCTCTGCGCGTGCGAGTCCCTGCACGAGAATGCGTATGCGGCCATCCGGCAACTTCAACATGCGCATGATGACGGCGACAGTGCCTATCTTGTAGAGGTCTTCGCCCGCAGGCTCTTCCTTGTCCAAATCTTTCTGCGAGGCGAGCAGGATCATGCGGTTCTCGCCGAGCGCTTCGTCAACAGCGCGGATGGATTTCTCGCGCGAGACAAAGAGCGGCACGATCATAAACGGGTAGATAACAATGTCGCGCAGAGGCAGCACAGGCAGATCATTCGGAATCTGCAACTGCTGCTCGCCGCCGTCTGTCGTCTCCAAAGTTTCTGTAATGTCTGTGTCAGTAATATTTGCCATATGAATTTTAAGTGATAGGTGATAGGTGATAGGTGATGGGATAAAAGCAAGTCTCTTATCACCTATCACCAATCACCTATCACTTGTCTTCCCCTTCCTTGATAGTAATCTTGAACTCCGCGCCGCGCCGGTCTTTGCGTTTGGGGAGATGAACGGTTAAGAGGCCGCCTGCGAGTTCCGCCGTTGCGCCCGTCACGTCAATGGTCCAGCGCAGAGGGACGACGCGCGTGAAGCGTCCAAAGGTGCGCTCTGAACATAGATGCGAGAGGATGCGATGGCGTGGCACGCGCTTCTTCTTTTCGCCGCAGATGCGCAGGTGCGTGCTGGTCAGGCTCAACTTAATCTGCTCTGCGCGCACGCCCGGCAACTCCACTCGCACAATGATCGCATCCTGCGCCTCGCACAGATCAACCGGCGGCGCCCAAGCTCCCGGCACAGTCGCTTCGTCCGTCAGCGTCGCCTCTTGCAACAGAGCGAAGAGACGGCCCACGCGATCACGCAAACGCTCCAGTTCGATGCGCTCCAGCCCGATTGTGCGAACAGCTTTTATCATAAACAAGTGATGAGTGATG
>JBAWGU010000811.1:0-1583 GCA_049593215.1 Pyrinomonadaceae bacterium | reverse complement strand
GATAGACCCGCCCGCTACCGCAGGCGGTACTTACTTAAAACCTTGCCTCCGCCGGAGCAAGCCACACGGCAAGGTTGCGCACATAAGCTTTAATGTCATCTAAGCTGCGCGAGTCGCGCTTGATTTCATCGCCGGGCGGCTCTTCAAGAAATGTCGGGCAACCGGCGTTTGTGTCCCAGTTGTAGTCCACGAAATGATGAAAGCTCGATTCCGCGACGGCGCGACCGAGCGTGTTGCCGTGCGAATCCTGCGCGCTCTCAAAAGCCACTGCGAGATTGAACGGGCGACCCGTCGCTTTGCTCTTGCCCGTCGCAATCACGCGCGCGTGCTGCTCGCCTTCAGGGACTCCGACTGCGCCTTCGTGCGGGTGCGCCGGAAACTTTTCGATACGGCCAGAAGCGTTTGATGAATTACGCAGCAGCTCGTGAACAGGCTCCGCGGGTGTGATTGTTTGATAGTCTCCGTTGCTGCCGGAATGATAATTGGGCCAGGAAATATTTTGCGTCTGCGTATCATCCGCCGTGTGGCGCGATTCGTCCGGCTCAGGATTCTGCGTGTGGAAGAAGTGTGCCGCGCCGATGCCGCCGAGCGTGCAGAGCGAAGAGCCGAGGTCTTGATGGTCGCGCGTGGCGAGGATACCGCCCCCGCGCTGGCGAAAGCGCGTGATGCCCTGACAATCCGCTGTCGTCAATCCGTTGCCAGCATCAACTGCAAAGAGCCACAACTCGTCAAAGTCCGAGCTATCAAGTGAGCTGAGAAGAGGCTCGTTACCCTGCTCATCCTCCTCGCGGTTGCGCGCCGAAACTTCGCAGAGCTTACCGCCTTCTTCATCTTTCAAACTCTCAAGATGCTCGCGCAAGAGGGAGAAACGGTCTATGTGCCAATCGTCTTCCGTCTCTGGAATCGTCGTCTGCAAAAGAATGCGTAGAGGTCTCTTCATTTTCATCCTTCCCGTTTCAGCGCTTGATAAAGAGGCTGCTGGCAAAACTTCCGCGCTCGCTGCTTGAGCGTGAGGCTCCGTTGTAGTTTATCAGGCAGCCGTCAAAATTCTCTTGAGCGTAGAGAGCACGCCGAGATGATAAGCGTTGTGATCCGCGACGAGCAGAGCCTCGCGCAAAATTGTTTGACCGTCGCCGTGCGGTATCTTCTCAAACAGGTTTGTCGAAGAGTCTTCCACAAAACTCTCCAACGCTTTCAGGTCGGCGCGAAAAGCCTCTGCGCTTTTGTTCCAGTCTTCGGCAGTCGCCTTGAAATCTTTATCGGGCCAGTAACCTTCAGGCCACTTCGGCGAAACGTGTCGCGCGTTGCGGCTGAATTCCAGAATGTCCCACTGGGCGAGACGCATGTGCTCAAGCACCATGTAAGGCGTGTAGGGGATATGCTCTACAAAGCGATTGATTGCCTCAAGAGGAAAATCCGCAACGACGCCTTCAAAATCAATGTGCGCTCCGCCGCCTCGCAGCAGGTAGAGCAGATGCTCGCGCAAAGCTCTGTCCGTATCCATGACTTAACTACCTTTGCTGAATTGAAGAATGAGTACGATATAAGAGTTCGCGCAAAGGCGCAAAGACGCAAAGGAAAGC
>JBAWGU010000810.1:0-4959 GCA_049593215.1 Pyrinomonadaceae bacterium | reverse complement strand
GCTTCAACTTGCGACGGTGGGCAAGCCCGCCTCTAAACGCTCGCGTTCTATTGATAACCGTAATAAATGAAGCTCCGGCGAAATCCGTTCCAACCATCTCTACCTAAGTTGAAATATTTCTGTAAATGAAAAGTGTTAGCGCAGGAATCACTTGAAGTGTGTCGTCACGCCGACTCTTTAAGTTTTTGATGAGGAAACTGCTGAAGCCACGTAATGGCTCTGTTCTTATCTTCTTAATTCAAACAGCAATCTTCTACAGAGCATCAGGGAACTCTGGCAGGGTTTTCGGGGGTGTTAATAAATTCTTCACCACGTCCGCGCGGTGAAGGACGTGGTTGGATAATAACTTGTGACTGGGGCGTTCGCTCCGGTGGACGTTGCGCGCCGGGCGCGCTGCGGAATGCTATCTCACCGCTTCGTGAACTGCTTTTCACACGAAGCAGCCGCGCCCCACTATAGTCCTGAGCCGTGACGCTCAGAGAGTAACGGCCCTGCTCGTTTGGCTCAAGGTCTTTGGGTTCAACGCTGAGAGTTCTTACCTCTGTGCTCCCATCTTTCCTGCGCTTGAGGCTCATTTCGACGGAGAGGTCCGTAATCTTTTTGTCTGAGATGTTTTGCAGGGTGCCGCCAAGCAGAGTCTGGTGGCCGCGAATCATTGCATCATCAACGTAAGCCTGAATTTCAGGAGAAGCGGCAGGAGCGGGAGGAGGGTTGAGCAACTGCTCTTGCGCACGCGCCTGTTCGGCGTGTCGTTTGCGCAGGATCATGTATGTAGCAAAGAGGCCAGCCGTGAGGGCCAGGGCGCAGATGACAGCTAAAACAAGTCTTGCGGAACGACCCTTCTCGACAAAATGGTCCGAATCGGTCTCTGTTTCTTTAATGTCTATCATCGCGCAAGGCTTTCAAAAGGCTCAGCGAGTTTATTAACTTGCCGGAGATAAGTTAGTGCAGGATATAAGCTTCTGAAATTAAATTGAGAAACTGGTTTAAGCTTTACTGCTCTTGTGGCAGAGTATGGCCCGGAGGCGGTGCGCCTGTGATGCCCAGAATTAGCGCGCTTAAAAAATCCTCTTCGGCTGTGCCAACACTTCTTAGTGTGACCCATTCTGCGCCCGACGCTCCGTCGCTGCGGCCCTCAATCTTGGCATTAACAGAGACGTTAGAGTTTGCGCCATCAATGGGCTGGACTTCGACGATGATTGTGTAGCGACCTCTGGTCCAGCCTCGCCCGGTTGCGCTGGGAAGATCGGCATAACGGCCCAACTCTGATTCAGCTACGACCGCACCCTTGATGAAGGTGAAGGGCTGGCTAATCAAGACGCCTTCGTCGGGCTTGGAGGCGGCTGTGTCCAGAATCAATTTGCGGTCGCGCATGACATCTTCAACAGCTTTGATGACGGCATCACGCCTGTTTGCGAACCTGTAAGGATTCGGTATCGGAGGCACTTCAGGGGTTCGGCCCTTCCCGAAATCTATGCCGCGCCCTGCACCGGTATCCTGTTTGATTCCATTGTTGCCGGGGTCGCGGCCCGCGCCTGTATCACGGACGCGCTCGTTCTGTTTATCAACACCCTTGCCTTGCGCATACACGCTTGCCGCAGCCAGAGCTAAGACGAAGATGATAGAGATAAATTTTTTCACTTCATTACCTTCCGAAAACTAAACCTTGATTTTCATCACGAGTAAGAAGAAGCAAGCGGAGCATAGAACACAAAATAGGTAAATTCAAGCAGCGCGGCGACACGCTCAACCGGCGATTAAGAGAGTCTCGTGCGCAAGACATGCGATGTTGAAAACTACTGTGAAGGTTGTTCGCTCGTCGGTGAAGGTTGCGCAGCAGTTGTCTGGCGCGCATCACGCTCGCGCTCCCAATCTCTGAGCGCCTGCACACCTTTTTGGAAGTCTGCCTCATTTGCATAGAAATTGTGTGCGCCGTCATTGCGCGACGGTTCGCGTACATAGTAGAGATAATTCGTCTCGGCGGGATTAAGAGCGGCTTGAAGCGAACTCGCTCCGGGAGATGCGACGGGGCCGGGGGGAAGCCCCACGCGCAGGCGTGTGTTGTAAGGCGAGTCACGATCAATATCGCTCTTATAAACCTTGCCGTCATTTTTCCACTTGCCAGCGAGTTTGGAAGCATAGATTACAGTTGAGTCAATGCCGAGCGGCGTGCTCGCTTTCAAGCGATTGTAGATGACAGAGGCGACTAAAGGGCGTTCATCTTTCAGTTTCGCTTCAGTCTCAATCAATGAAGCGATGGTGACAATCTGGCGCGGCGTCATATTCAACTCGCGTGCGCGATCAGCCCACTCAGGTTTCCACTCCTGACGAAAACGCCTGACCATCGCAGCAACCATGTTTGAAGCTGTCGCGTCCGGCGGAAAACTATAGGTGTCAGGATAGAGATAGCCTTCGAGGTTATTAGCTGTCGGATCAATATCGCGTATGGCGCTGGTGTCGTTCATCAAGGCTAGAGCGTCGTCTGCGCTAGCGAGTTTCAGTTCGGGGATGCGTGCCATAGAGGCCGCAATGTCCCAGCGCGTCCAGCCTTCAATCACAGTGGAGCGGCTTAGACGTTGTTCGCCCTCTTCTAATTTTCTGAGCACACCGAGCGGAGAGATGGGCGAAGGGAAGCGATACTCGCCAGCTTTTAAGTTTGGTCCCAAGCCTTTGAGCTTGATGTAAGCGAGCAGGGGCCACGAGCGTCTGATAACGCCTTCGGAATTCAATCTGCCCAGTATCTCGGCAGGTGTTGAGCCGCGCGGAATTTCTATGTACTGCGTGCCCTTGGTGTGTGCGACGGGGGCGTGAAGATCACGATAGGTCCAGTAGCAGAGCGCGCCGCCGCCGAGGATGATCAGAAGTAGTAGAATTAAGATGATGCGTTTCATGTGCGATTTTTAAAATACCCCAGCCGGGACTGTTATGACCAACGCCGGTTGAGTCATTCTGCGACTGAGCCGTCGTGTTTCTTTGCTTCATTCGATTGAGCAAGGAAATCACGAAGGATGATGCAGGCAGATGCGCTGTCAATGCGCGAGCCAATATCTTCTGCATCGCAGCCTTCGGCACGCAGAGTCTCTTCTGCCTCAAGGGAAGTCAAGCGTTCATCCTGAAGAAAGACGGGAACGCCGAGCGAGAGTTCAAAATTTCGTGTGAGTCGTCGCGCGTCTTCTGACATAAAACCTTCTGTGCCGTTGAGATTGAGCGGCAAACCTATTACCAGCCCACGCGCGTCAAAGCTTTCGATGGTCTCTCGCACGGCGCGCAGCAGTTTTTTCCAACTCGCGCGCTCGATGACAGGAAGCGGGCGCACTGTGATTTGAAGCTCATCCGAGACGGCGACGCCGACGCGCTTCAAGCCCAGGTCGAGCGCGATGAGACGACCACGGGGCGGCAGTTTCGTGGAACTGCTCGCCTTGTTTGATTCGTAATTGTCTTTGCCGGTCACAATATGCTTAGAGGGCGCGGAGTATAAGAACGACTGATGAACGCTGTCAAGGCGTTTCGGTGTCAATGCTTGCGCCATCTGGTTTATGCCCTGTATGATACTTTCGAGCGTGCGGCAAGGGCCGTCAGCCGCAACGCGCAAGCGATGATTTTTGACGGCACTCACTCAAGAGGTTTTTCTTCAATGACATTTCGCACCAAGTTCGCTCTGGTCGTCTTATCGGCCACGCTTGCTCTCTACACTGTAATCGGCGGCTGGATTTCAACGCGCGCTCAGCAGCCCGCCAACGATCCGAACGCGCAACTGCGAATCTTTGAAAATGTTCTACAACATATTCAGAACGATTATGTAGATGAGCCGAACATGGATAAGGTTCGCGCGGGCGCGCTGCGCGGTCTGGCCTACGGCCTTGATCCTTATTCGACTTATCTGACGGCGGATCAGGTGCGCGACTACCGCGCAGGGACAAATAGCAATCAGGTCGGCATCGGCGCAGAGCTTTCGCAGGTCGCTTCTTATCTGTACGTGATTGCTCCTGTGAAGGGGTCGCCTGCGGATCAGGCGGGCGTTCGCGTGGGCGACATCATTGAGTATATTGACGGCAAGGCGACGCGCGACATTTCGCTTTACGATGCGCGGCAACTGTTGAACGGCGCGTCTGGCAGCGAGGTGAAGCTTCGCATACTGCGCGCGAATTCTCGTCCGTTGACTTTGACGGTCAAGCGCGGCTCATTCAAATATCCTGCGGCTGAGGCGCGTATGGAAGCTGGCAAGATTGGCATCCTGCGCATTAACAGCCTGTCGGACGGCGAAGCGGCGGACACGCGCGCGCGTTTGCAGGATTTGATGAAGCAGGGAGCGCAGAAGATCGTGCTTGACATGCGCGGCGTGGCGGGCGGCTCGCTCACAGAAGGCGTCAGCGTCGCCAACCTCTTTATCAAAGACGGCATTATCGGTGAGACCATCGGGCGCGAGAGCAAGACTCTTAAAACTTTTACGGCTGATCCGAAGGGCGCTATCTTTAATGGTCCTGTCGTCGCGTTGATTGACGGGGGCACGGCTGGCGCGGCGGAGGTTGTCGCCTCCGCGCTGCTTGAGCGCAAACGCGGCGAGGTGGTTGGCGAGAAGAGTTTCGGCGCAGGCGCTGAGCAACAACTCTTCACGTTGCGCGATGGCGATGGGTTGTTGCTGACAGTCGTCAAATGGGCTTCTGCGAGCGGCAAGCCTTTCTTGGGCGAAGACCGCGCGCATTCAGGCGTCGTTCCTTCTGTTGAAGTGAAGCGACCGGAGCAGCTTGAAGCCATTGACCCGGATGATTTGACCGGCAACGACGACGATCAGGTTGCGAAGCCGAACCCGCAACAGCAACCGAACGACAAGCGCGAAGTTGCGCCTGAGACAACTGCGCCGAAGCAGCAGCCTGAAGATTTGCAACTGAAGAAGGCGATTGAGCTGCTACGCGATAAGAACGCAACGGCGGGACAGCGCGCCGCCGCTTAGATTCAAAA
>JBAWGU010000809.1:0-3191 GCA_049593215.1 Pyrinomonadaceae bacterium | reverse complement strand
CGCCCGGCCAGATGAATCGCCGCGCTCGCGCCCGCAGGCCCGCCACCCGCGATCACCACATCATAACTATCTGATAATCCGTTCATGTGAACAATCAATCATCAAACCTGATTTCCGTTCTTGTCACCGCTCAGCACCAATCGAAACGGAAAGCGACGCTCGACACGAACGTTCGCAAGGTGAGCGCGCTCTGCCAACCTGCGTAACTCTTCGGGCACGAAGCTTCTCAAGATTGAGAGCGCGCCGTCTTCGCGTATCAAAGGATTATGAAGAAGGAGTCGGCCCAAAGTCGTGTAGAGAAAATATGCGAGAGGGTGACGGTGCAGGTCTATCACGAAGAGGCGACGACGCGTGACGCGACCGAGTTCAAGGAGCAGCGCGACGACTTGTTCATCTTTGAAATGATGCGTGAAGAGAGAACAGATAGCATAATCAAACTCGTTATCCATGAAAGGCAAGCGCAAAGCGTCGCCGCGCACCGCGCTAATCTCAGAAAAGTTTTCAGACTCTTCAAGAATCGAAACAGCCGAGCGCGCGTTAAGCTCAAGCCCCACCAGCCGCGCCCGTCTTTCATTCTCACGCGCCCACTCTGCCGCGACGCGCAGGAGTTCACCCGAACCCGCGCCCACATCCAGCACGGAGAAACTTTTCAAACCGCTACGCTCAACCTCCTCCAACAGCGAATGGCGCAGCGCACTTGCATCGCCCAGCCACTCGTTCACGCGCCGCAACTCAACCAGACAACCCTCATACTCCTCAGCCGTGTAATCACCCTTATCAAGGCGCTCAAGCTCAAGGCTGCGTTGGCGAAAACGTTCAAGCATAGTTTCGGGTTTCGAGTTTGGAGTTTCGGGTTCTGAATGTTTTTAACTCAAAACCCGAAACTCTAAACTCTAAACTTTCTCGACGAGGAGCGCACTGTTCTTTGAGCCGAAGCCGATGCAGTTGCAGAGGGCTATGCGTATGTTTGCTTCGCGCGCGCGGTTGGGCACGTAATCGAGGTCGCATTCAGGGTCAGGCTCGTCAAGGTTGATGGTCGGGGGAATCATCTGTGTGTGCATGGCGCAGAGGGCCGCGCCGAGTCCGGCTGCGCCAGATGCGCCCTGCGGGTGGCCCACCTGCGATTTCGTCGCGGACATTGGAATCTTTTTCGCGCGTTCTCCAAGAGCGAGTTTGAGAGCCTGCGTCTCAATGCGGTCATTGAGGACGGTCGAAGTGCCGTGCAGGTTGACGTAATCAATCTCTGCGGGCGTGCGCCGCGCGTCTTCCATTGCGAGACTCATCGCGCGCGCAGGCTCTTCACCTGATTCGGACAAACGCACGCGATGATAAGCGTCGCACGTCGAGCCGTAGCCCGTGATCTCCGCATAAATTTTTGCGCCGCGCGTGATCGCACGCTCATACTCTTCGAGCACGTAAATCCATGCGCCCTCGCCCAGCACCATTCCTGAACGATTGTTTGAAAATGGACGAGAGGCGCGCTGCGGCTCGTCGTTCCATTCGTTCGTCAGCACCGTCATCAAGTTGAAGCCTTCGAGAATGCCGGGCGCAATCGGCGCATCTGCTCCGCCCGCGAGCATAGCCTCCTGCCTGCCGACCGCGATGTGTTCTGCGGCGTAAGAGATGGCATCAGTTGAACTGGTGCAGCCTGTCGAAACAACGTGAGAAAGACCGCGCAGGCTAAAGGCCATTGAAAGCTCGCTCGACAAACCGCCGTGTGTTGAAGCGGGAATCGTATAGACGCTCGCTTTATTTTGCGGGCCGATGTACCAGTATTTGTACTGGTGTTCCGTGAAGGCGAGTCCGCCGCCGCCCGTGCCCAGCACGACGCCAAACTCGCGCCGCTCGTCTAAAGTGAAATCGCTCGTATGTATCCCAGCATCCTGCAAGGCTTCGCGCGCGGCACAGAGCGCGAGCGGCACTGTGCGCGCGACGTGCTTGCGGTCTTTCGGACTAAGCTCAGCCTCCCAATCAAAGCCGCGCACTTCGGCAGCAATCTTCACAGGCGCATTCGTCACATCAAAACTCTCTATCCGACGCACGCCGCTCTCGCCCCCGACGAGCGCACGCCAGAAAGCCTCGCGCCCGATGCCAATCGGCGTCACACAACCCATCCCCGTGATAACCACACGTCGCGGCTTCTTGAAACGACTCAGCATAACGGACAGGTTCTCCTTATCAATGCTGCTCGACTAACGATCTTTAAGGGAGATACGTCTTAGGATAACACCGCAGATGTTCCAACGACCAATAAAACCTGAAGGCTCTTTATCGTAGAATAAAGATAAAAAGGGCGAGTGCAGCTTATTCAGAGGACGACCAATATAAGCGATTTGTTAAGTAGCGTTCTATTGATTCTTTTCTAACCAGATAATATCTCCCTGATCCTTAGCCCTGCCGGTAGCCATTTTGTTTTTCAGCAAATCCGCTTTCGACAAGATATTTACCTCAAGATCAGCAGCGATGATAGTGAGTTTGTTCTTCCATGCTTCGTCGAATCCAACCCCATCTATGCTTGTGAGAAGATCAATTCTGGATGGCTCTACGCCTATCTGTATTATCAAGTCAGGGGAAGTAAAATCCTCTTCAGATAGATTGGAGATGGGAGCGCCGAATTTTGACAGGGCGCGCATTATCTTTCGCGCGTTATCCGAACTATTACCAACCCAAATATCTATGTCGCCTGTGGCGCGAGGAAAGCCATGCACGGCAAGCGCGTAAGCGCCAACGATGATGAATTCAACCTCTTCGTCTTTTAAGCACAACAACATCTCTTTGAAGTCTTGGTTCAGCATTGAGATTTTCCTTAAAAGACCAGGCGCTGAGAGTTAATTGCCACACCATCTCAATTAACTCTTGGGGAGATTTATCTCGCAAGTCATCATTGTTATCCGATGCGTGAAGAGAAAGCTTTCTAATCACCAGATTCTTCATAAAAGCATTATTCCTCAAGCTCATTTTACATGAAAGCTACATAGATAAATACAGGCCAAGAAATTTAATTTATCGCCTTGATTCATTCAGTATACGAACCAGAGCCTGAACGTCTTCTCGCTCCGTCCTGTAATTTGTGATGCAGGCTCTCAGCACGGTCACGCCCTCGCGCAAACGCGTCGTCGAAATCCATGTCTTGCCGGAAGAGATACACGCGCGCACAATCGCTTCCAGATAAGCGGCGGAATTTTCTTCCC
>JBAWGU010000808.1:0-2917 GCA_049593215.1 Pyrinomonadaceae bacterium | reverse complement strand
ATTCAACGCTGTTTAGAACCTGCTCTCTCTTTAATACATTGGCGCAGCCGTCACGTCTGCATCCGGCATGAGACGAACGAGAGCGAGACGTTCGCGCCCTCGCTCTGTTTGCTCCGTGATGCGCGCGAGCAGGATTTGAATCTTAATGCCCTGCTCTTCAAGCGGAACTTTGATGGTGAATCGTTGAATGGCATCGCCAAAAGCCATGAATGAAAGAAAGCGGCTCTTTAATTCTTTGACTTCCGCAAAGGGCGCGACTTCATTGAAGAAGTTTTGCCCGACGATGCTGCGTGCATCCTGCGCTCTTTGCTCCCGGGCGGGACTGTAGCGTATGACAGTTCCAACGGCGTCCAATTCAATCAGCCCGTATGGAACATCTGTGAGCTGCAACATCTTTCCACCCTCCCTTGTTCACCAATAGATTCCGCTTGAAAAAAGCGCGCACAATTCTCAGAATCGCCGTTGACAATTTGACTCAAAAAGTCTTTAGCGGCTGAGCCATCTGGAAAAAAATTCTGATAAGATTGACAACGGCCACCCACATATCTAACCCCTCATCTCTTCGTTTCCTGATGAAGATAAATAGTGAGCTACCGCTTCGTCTGTTCGCCTTCGTACAACGCAACAGAAAATAGGATTTATGACAAAGCCCTCCAAAATTCATCAATAGCTTTTCAACAATTTAGTCATAAAGCTGGTATCGGTTTTGCTTCTTAGCTTCAACAGTTCTTTTGAGCGTATCTAAATCATTCGGAGGTGTGCCATGTACTTCGTTATTCGTGGGCGCAGCAGATGCCACATCCTGTCTGATATGGAAAACGGAATGGCAGTGTGCGGCGTCAGGATAAACAAAAGTGAAGTCTTGAGGTTTAACAAGGGAGTTCAGACAACAGCGATTACGAAAGATGAGCCTGCCAATATACCTCTCTGCAAACATTGCAGCGGTAGTTGCAAACACTGTGGATGGGCCGAGCCTGACGAGTAAAGAACGCTTCGGGCTTCAGGGATTAATGGCAATGCCCCATGGACCATCGCCCACCTTGATCGTTGCCACGACTCGATTGGTCGCAGTATCTATTACTGAAACATCGTTCGAGAGGCCGTTTGCGGCATAGAGCTTTTTGCCATCGGGCGTGAGGGCGATGCCCCACCGGAATCATGGTCAGCCAGATTATTAGAATAAGGGTCATGACTAGATAACGGCGATAGAAATGGCGTTAAACTAAGTCATGACCCAAGAAAAATTTGACGACCTCCTGCTTTAGCTGCATCAATCAGGGCATTCATACAAACGAGTCCAAACTGGAAAGCGCAAGCGAGTTGTGGAAAGGGCTTGCCAGATTATGATTGCCGGCTGAGGGATTGTCATGGTGAGACTCCTTGTGTGGGTTGGGGGTGAAAGTAGAATCAGTTAGAAACGAAGCTTGACTCCGGTCGCCAGTCCCTGCGCCCAGAATCCTGTGCTGCGGAAACTGAATGCCGGTCGTAGCGGGCCGCTTATAAAAGGGTCGCTGCTCCTTGGCACTAGATTTGGATTGACGACTCTATCAATCTGCTCTCCCGGCCTGACAACCTTGTTCCAGTAGAGGAATCCATAGCCGATGAAGGCTCGCACTTTGTGCGTGATGTCATAGCCGAGATTGGCTCTTACTTCAGGCAGAACTGTAAATTCATTGCGCTGATAGAGACCTATGTTGCTAACGAGCGCCAGCACTCCTCCACGACGATTGTTGGGTAGATTAAAACTGTCTGAAGTCGCGCCGTTTATCTCGACACTCTGGCAGTTGCTACCCAGTGCCATGGCGACTAATAGCTCTAAGCTGAGGCGGCCTCGATTGAAAGCGGAACGCGCACCGACCTGTCCGCCATAGAACTGATTGCGTGTGCTGAATTGATCAGTGTCAGTGAAATGTCGCCCGAATACGCTATCTTCCGTATCTATGACATTGAGCTGTTCATTCAAATCAAGATAACGGAATCCCCCCTGCAAACTTGTTCGACAACAATGGACTCTGTTTAAGCGATAGATGAGATTAACCTCACCCCCCTTAAGGCTACTCGGGAGTGTCGCCGTGCTGCTGCCACTTGCCGGGAAAGGTGGCAAAACTATAACAAGTCCTGATTCCTTGCCGGTAGAAATGTTAAAGTATGGTCTGGTAATTACCTGCGACCCCGGTTGTCCGCTAGAAGTCACTTCGAATCTAAACGTCCGTTCCTTCAGAAAGAAATAGCTCAGTTCTACCCCAACGCTCCTCTTCTCATTGAGCCACACGCCTGCTGTAAATCTACCTCCCGGAAACTTACCCCTCTCCAGTTTGTCACCACCAAAGGCGATAGCCGTTCCCAACTGACCGATGACTGCACTACCATTCTCCGGCCTGGTGGTAATCAGAGGCGGTAAGTTGCTCCGCTTCATCTTCCACAGTAGATACTCTGCACTGACCCAGAAGCGACCATGCTCGTCATCACCAGACTTCACTTGCTGACTGCTCTACCCTGTCCGCTTCTCATCTGTGAGTGTGTCCAACAACGGCATACTCTCGATGCTCACATCCTTCAGCAGATTCGATGAATAACTCTGTCCTGCGCTCTGGCACAGAGAAATAGCGGGTAAGGCGATGACCATCGCGACAATCATTAACAATCGTTTCATTAAGACAACTTTCTTCTGAGTTGTTGATATTCAGTTGTTGCTTTTGGAAATTCTTCGGCTATCGCTGGGCGTGAGTCTGCCGAAGGAGCGAGCACCTTATAGTAAAACTACTATTCGAGCAAGAAGATTTTATAGTCGTTTGCAATTGGCTGTCACTTTTAAGGATGAGGATTGAGGGTTCACGCTGGAGGCGCAAAGAACAGAAGAACTAAAGAAGCATTCAACGCCTTTTGTCTTTCTTTTCTTTGCGCCTCTGCGTGAACC
>JBAWGU010000807.1:0-2382 GCA_049593215.1 Pyrinomonadaceae bacterium | reverse complement strand
CCTGCGCCGAGCACGAGCACGCGCGCGGGGGGAACGGTTCCGGCTGCCGTCATCAACATCGGGAACATGCGCGGCAAGCGTTCGGCTGCGATGAGCACGGCTTTGTAGCCCGCGACGGTCGCCATAGAAGAGAGCGCGTCCATCGCCTGTGCGCGCGTGATGCGCGGGACAAGTTCCATCGCAAAGGTCGTGAGTTGCAATTCGACGGCGGGCCTCAGCGCGGCGGGTTCATCCAGAGGGCGAAGGAAACCGAGGATGACTGCGCCTCGCTTCAGACTGTTGAAATCTTCTGCCGGAGGACGGTTGACGCAAACGAGCAGGTCCGATGTCCTGACTAAACTCTCTCTGTCTGCCGTAACGCTCGCGCCCGCATCTATATAATCCGTGTCTGACGCGCCCGCAGACGCGCCTGCGCCGCTCTCTATGGACACAGAAGTTTTCAGCGCCATCAGCTTACGCACGGATTCGGGCGTGAGCGCGACGCGCGATTCTCCGAGCTGAGTTTCTCGCAAGACAGCAAGCTGCATACTCTTCTCCTCTCAATCGCATGGATTAAAACTATCATATAGAAAAAACCTTAACGCAAGTCAAAGGATAAGAGGTAGAATAATATTTGGATTTCTTTATATCGCTGGAGGAATTAAATGAAAAAGCTTTTCCTCACATTCTTCCTGGCTCTGCTTTTTGTGCCCTCATCTGTCGCGGCTCAATCCGCGCAGGATGATGCGCGCGCTCCTGCATGGGATAAAAGACAATTCGTCATCGCCGTATCCAAGAACGTGCCGGTAGAGGTCAAACTCTTAAAAGAAGAATCATTCGAAGATATGAGCAACGTCAACTGGGCGCGCGATCTGGAGATTAAGGTGAAGAATACGGGTAGCAAGCCAATCTACTTTATTTATGTAACACTTGAAATGCCAGAGGTCTTCTTTTTCAACACGCAATATGCTATTCAGTTACATTACGGTAGAGCGGATTTAGTGCGTCTCACCGCGCCAACAAAGCCTGACGATATTCCGATTCAACCGGGCGGGAGCACTATCTTCACTATTCCTAAAAGCAGTTTAGAAATGTACGAAATGAATAGAGAGCAAGAGCACTTGGCTAATCCCAGAACAGTTAGGTTTGTGATGAATTTGATTAATTTTGGCGACGGCACAGGTCTAGCCGGAATTGAGGGCCAGCCTTTACCTCACCCAATTAGAAACTAATAGCTGAAACTTGTTTGATTGATAACCACCGCATCAGGCTGAGTGCTTGCCAATGATATATCCGAATCTTATAATGCACCTTGCCTAAGGCCCGTTCGTCTAGCGGTTAGGACGTAGCCCTCTCAAGGCTAAGACACGAGTTCAATTCTCGTACGGGCTACTAAACTTTAAGAGGCTGTTGGAAATGGTTCCAACAGCCTGTCGTTTTCTCGCAAGCTTGCGGTATCTGGTAACATGGCTTCGCTCATTCCGATTCTAAACACATGCTATGGCGAGAGGCGCGGACAGTTTTGAAGGCGCAGATGAATAGTAAGCGGTCTTTGCTCGGCGGGGCGGTCAGTCTGATTTTGATTGTCGCGCTCATACTCTTCTACCGTTGGGCCTTCTATCATTTCTTTAATCAAATCTACCTGCGCACCTACATCAAGTATGGTTACTTGATTATGCTGGCGTTTACGTTTCTCACGCTGGTCGTTGATCTGGACGAGAACAGAGACCTCATCTCGCCGCACCCCTTCCGTTATCTCAAAGCGTGCTGGCGCGCGCTGCGCGTACCGGCTTATACGGTGGGAGGCGATTGGCGTTTGGAGACGAGGGACGCGCACACATCGTTTGATGTAGATGAGCAGAAGGACAGCGCGCTCTGGGATACGCTCCTGCAGCCTTTCAAATCCTTCTCGGACATCTTCGATCTGTTTGTGAGCGGCGCGTTCTTCATCATCTTCATCGTGGTGATTTTCATCTGGCTGCTGCTCATCGCGCCGCTACAATATTTCATCTTCCTCTTCTGCGGCGCACCCGCAAGAGTCTTGATGAGACAGAAGAGAAAGTCTTGGCACGCGCCCGAAGAAGCGAGAGCGAATGAGACGAACCCTCAAGAGCAGGGCGCGGCGAGCGCAACCGATCTGGATGGCACGACGAGCAAGCCTGTGAGGATGACAGCCGCGCTCGCCGTCGCAGTGCTGTGGGTGTTGTCCGTAGTGTTTAAGTTCCTGTGAGTTTGAAACAAAAGAGCTTTCAAATTACTCCTGTGAGGTGAAAGATGAAGAGATCGCTGTCTGCTGATTCGACGAGAGAGGTAGCGGCCCGTTTGCAAAGGGCCAATCAAGAGTTCGCGCAAAAGTATGAGGGCGAGTCGGGCCGTCGTCAGCCCGTACACACTGTCTATGGC
>JBAWGU010000806.1:0-2732 GCA_049593215.1 Pyrinomonadaceae bacterium | reverse complement strand
GTTCTCGTCACGGGCGGCAGTGGTTATCTGGGCACGCATGTGCGGCGTTTCTTTGGCGCGGATGATTTTTCGCGCCGCTCGCACATGGACATTTTGAACCCGAACGATCTTGAAACAATCGCTGGCTACGATGTTGTGATTCACCTCGCCGCGCATCTCGACAAAAGTCCGCAAGCCGCAGAGAGTTGCTTCCGCGCAAATGCCGAAGGCACGGCCAACGTGATTCGCCGGATGCAGCCCAACTCAGTCTTTATCTACGCTTCCACCAAAGATGTGTACGGCGCATTCGCAGACGCTTACACGGAAGTGCCCGAAGACTGCCGCACGGATTATTGCGGGCAGTCCGCGCTTGAATGGTCCAAGCTTCTTGGCGAGCGTTACGTTGATTACTACGCGCAAGTGAGAGACGTGCGCGCCTGCATCTTTCGTCTCTCCACAGTCTATGCGCGTCCATCCGAGGACAACGAATCGGGTTTCGTCACGCACTACGTCGAATCCGTTAAGAGAGGTTGGCCCATACGTCTCCCGCTCGAAGGCAAACCTGTCCGCGACATCCTGCACGTTGAAGACTTTTCGCGCGCCTGCCGCGCCTTCATAGATTCCGAGCGCACGCGCGGCCTCTACAATCTTGGAGGCGGCAAACAAAACGCCATGACCCTGCGCGACATCATAGAGACCACAGCGAACCTGATTCAATGCCATGCCGTGATTGACGAAGAGCGACGGCTGCCCGCGCCCGTGCCTGTGAATTACATCTCCGATTTAACAAAGATTCAGAACGAACTCGGATGGCAGCCGACGATTAGCGTTGAAGAAGGAATCAAAAGTATTATTTGAGTTTGGAGTCAATGTGAAAGCGCGCCGGTTAAACGATAAAGAGATTAAGCGCGTCGTCGTGCGCGGGACCAACTGGGTGGGCGATGCCGTGATGACTATCCCTGCGCTGCGCGAGTTGCGGCGCGTGTTGCCCTCTGCTCACATCACGCTGGCGACACGCTCATGGTCCGAAGGTCTCTTTGCGGGCGCGGATTTTCTTGACGATATTTTAATCTATGACCGGAAGGCGCGCGATGTTCGCGCCGTGGCGAGGCAGGCGCGCGAGTGGCGGCGGCGCGAGTTTGATCTGGCCCTGCTCTTCCAGAATGCTTTTGAGGCGGCGGTCATCGCATCGCTTGCGCGCGTTCCTTTGCGCATCGGTTATGGGACGGACGGCAGACGCGCGTTGCTGACGCACGCGCTCGCGCTTCCACACTGGCGCGTTGAGCGTCACGAAGTCTTTTACTATCTCAACATCATCAGCGAACTCGAAACGCTGCTCTACGGTGAGTCGCAGATTTTAAGTCGTGAGCCTGTCTTTGCGCTGCAAGTTTCTGATGAGCGCAGGGCAAGAGCGCGTGTGCTGCTGCGTGAGGCAGGCGTGCATGAAGAGAGGCCGATGGTTGCGCTCTGTCCGGGTTCGACCAACAGCCGCGCGAAGCGTTGGCCTGCGGATAGGTATGCAGCCGTCGCGGACAAGTTTGTAGAGAGCGCAGGCGCAGACGTGCTGCTCATCGGCGCGGCAGACGAGTTAGAGGTTTCGCTCGAAGTGAAAGCACAGATGCGTCATCAGCCTATCATGCTCACGGGCCGCACGAGTCTTGATGAGGTCGTTGCTATTCTGAGCCTTGCGAGCCTGCTTATCACTAACGATACTGGACCGGCGCACATTGCTGCTGCGCTTGAGCGGCCCACGCTGGTTATCTTCGGGCCGACAGACCCGACGACGACGCGCCCGTTCTCAAAGTCTGCGGAGATTATCAGGCAGCCGCCTGAATGCGCGCCCTGCATGTTGCGCGATTGCCCGATTGACCATCGCTGCATGACTGCTATCTCGCCAGCAGTCGTCTTCACACGCGCCCTCGCCCTGATGGAGAACGCACGCGCGGAGGTCGGAGCATGAGCCGTCGCGCGGTCTTCATGGACAGGGATGGGACCATCTCCGAAGAGATTGGCTACGTTAATCACCCTGCGCGCTATCGCGTCTTTCCTTATTCGGCGCAGGCCGTGCGGCTGTTGAACGAGGCGGGCTGGCTCGCCGTTCTCGTGACGAATCAGGCGGGCGTGGCTCGCGGCTATTTCACGGAAGATTTAATCGGCGCGGTGCATGACGTGTTGAAGATGGAGTTGGAGACGGCGGGCGCGCGGCTTGATGCAATCTACTATTGCGCGCATCATCCGACCGTTGGCGAGCTGCCCTATCGCTTCGACTGCGATTGCCGCAAGCCAAAGCCCGGCCTCATCAGGCGCGCGGCTGAAGAGTTTGAGATTGACTTGAGGCAAAGCTGGATGGTCGGAGACCGTTACAGCGACATAGAGCTTGCGCGCAACGCCGGAGTCCGTTCAGCATTTGTCTTAAGCGGCTACGGGCGCGGCGAATGGGAGTATCAGCGCGAGAGTTGGAAGCATGAGCCTGATTTGGTGGCGGAAGATTTATTAGAGGCTGTGCAGAAGATTACCAGTTTGCCTTAAGCGGCTACAGCCGCTTGCTGTGCGGAAAGGCTCTGCCTTTCCGTTAAGTTTGCTCTTTATATCTAGCAAGGCTGTGCCTTGCCGGATGCGAGGCACAGCCTCGCAGGGTAAGTGGGAGACACATGCCGGAAAGCCGCAGGCTTTCCGCACAGCAAGCGGCAGAGCCGCTTATGTCGAACTGACGTTAGCTTACGAAAGGGAGATTGATTGAGCCACATTCAAAC
>JBAWGU010000805.1:0-5339 GCA_049593215.1 Pyrinomonadaceae bacterium | reverse complement strand
GAATGCGCCGAGCGCGTTTCGCACTCAGGAGCGCGCCGTTACGCCAGCAGATTACGGCGAAGTCGCGGGGCGTCACGCAGGCATTCAACGCGCCGCCGCGACATTTCGCTGGACGGGAAGCTGGCGCACAGTCTTTCTCACGGTTGATCGCTTGGGCGGTCTTGATGTTGATGCAGACTTCGAGAATGAGATGCGCGCGTTTCTTGAACGCTACCGGATGGCGGGGCATGACCTTGAGCTTGACGGGCCGCGCTTCATCTCGCTTGAGATTGAGATGACCGTCTGCGTCAAGCCCGATTACTTTCGCAGCGATGTCCGCAAGGCTCTCCTGGAAATCTTCAGCCGCCGCAAGTTTGCGGACGGCAGGCTCGGCGTCTTTCATCCTGACAATTTCACTTTCGGCCAGCCCGTCTATCTCAGCCCGCTCATTGCCGCCGCGCAAGGGGTCGAAGGCGTGGCTTCGGTCGAGATTACAAAGTTTCAAAGACAGGGCCTTGATAGTGAAACGGGGAAAGATGAAGGCAAGCTTTTGATGGAGCGTCTGGAGATTGCGCGGCTTGATAACGATCCGAACTTCCCGGATCACGGCATCTTTCGTTTGACGTTGAAGGGGGGAAGATGAGCGAGACACTTGACCCAACCCTGCGCGAACTGAACGCCTGCGGTTGCTGTGAAGGCATCGCGGCGGTGACGCCTGTTGAGATACAGAATCGTCCCGGCCTCACGGCGATTGCTTATCGCGTCGGCATTCATCCGCAGTTCAAAGAGACGCTCATCTCGCGCCTCTCGGACGCAAAGCGTCCCGCGCTCTCTAAGCTGACGACGCGCGACGATGACGATTTCTCCATCGCGCTCCTTGATGCGTGGTCCACAGTCGCAGACGTTCTGACCTTCTATCAGGAACGCATCGCCAACGAATCGTATTTAAGAACGGCAACAGAGCGCGTCTCTTTGCTCGAACTCGCGCGCTTGATTGGTTACGAGCTGAGTCCCGGCGTGGCTGCGAGCACGTATCTCGCGTTCACCATCGAAGATACTCCGGGTGCGTTCGGGCAGGGCTTTGGCACAGGCACGACTGCGCCCAACGCGCCGCCGAAACCTCCGCCGCCCGTCACGCTCGCCAAAGGCATCAAGGTGCAGAGCGTGCCCGGCCCTGACGAGAAGGCGCAGACATTTGAGACCATCGAAGAGATTGAAGCTCGCGCGCAGTGGAACGCACTCGCGCCGCGCCTGACGCTCAGACAGTCGCTCAATGGCAACATGAAAATGCCAATCTACTTGCAGGGCACTGCGACGAATCTCAAAACGGGCGACACCGTGTTCTTGATTGATAAAACGGGCGCTCCACATTCTGCGGCCATCTTGAAGATGACTGTTGATAACGATGCTCAGACCACACGCCTTGAGTTTGACACTGCTCCGTCTGCGCCTCCGCTCTTTGCGAGACCAACACACGCGCAGGGCAGCGTCAATGATTTTCCGAACAAGGAGGAGTTAGACGAGGAGATTGTCAAAAAGATTATTAAGAAGAATTGGAAGACGGAAGACCTTGAAGCTCTCGCCAGCGTTCAGGGCTGGTCCTTAGACGATCTCGCCGCAAACATTGAGACGGTAACGTCGCGTCCAGAGGTTGATCCAAACAAAGGCTTCTTCGCGCTTCGTCAACGCGCAGCAATCTTCGGCCACAATGCGCCGCGTTGGGAGACTCTGCCCGTCGCCCTGCGTTATTCAGAACCGACTTATAACACCGATGGCACTCGTCGCGCAGAGCTGTCAGTGCCAGCCTTCCCTGTCACCTATGAGGGACGCACGCTTGCGAAGGATGCGCTCATACAGGAAACACCCGGCTCGATTTTTCTCGATAGCGCTTACCCCGCCATCGTTAAAGGAAGCTGGGTCGTTCTCAAAGTGCCTGACGGTTCGGGATTCCGCGTCCGCGTCTATTCCGTAACGGACAACATTGAACTCACGCGCAGCGATTTCAACATCAGCGCGAAAATCTCTCGTCTCACGCTCAACACCACCACCACGTTCGGGCACAAGTTCACCATTCGTAAGACCAGCGTGTTCGGACAGAGCGAGCAACTGCCGCTCGCAAGCCTTCCGATTACGGATGAAGTCAAAGGCAGCGACGTGACGCTCGGCGGCGTCTATTTCGGTTTGAAGGTGGGCCAGAAAGTCATCCTGACAGGCGAGCGCACGGACCTTGAGGGCATCTACGCAAGCGAGACGATGACGCTCAAAGAGGTCTCGATTGAAGAAGGCTTCACCGTGCTGGTCTTCGACGCCCCGCTCATCAATTCTTACGTGCGCGCGACCGTCCACGTCAACGCCAACATCGCATCCGCCACGCACGGCGAAACTGTGGCAGAGACCTTAGGTAGCGGAGACGCAGGCAAATCCTTCCAGAGCTTCACGCTCCGCCAGCCGCCGCTTACTTATGTCAGCTCATCTGCGCCGAGCGGCAGGGCATCAACGCTCGAAGTGAGAGTCAACGACATTCTCTGGACAGAAGTCCCAAGCTTCTACGGCCACAAGCCAGAGGAGCGCATCTACATCACGCGCACAAGCGATGATGGGAAGACTACTGTCGAGTTTGGCGACGGGCAGACGGGCGCGCGCCTCCCTACCGGACAGGAGAACGTGACCGCGACTTATCGCAAAGGCATCGGACTCGCGGGTCTCGTCAAGCAGGACCAACTAACTCAGTTGATGTCGCGCCCGCTCGGACTCAAAGGCGTTACCAATCCGCTTCCCGCGAGCGGCGCGGCAGACGCGGAAGAACGCGACGATGCGCGAGGGAATGCGCCGCTCACCATCCTGACGCTTGATCGCATCGTCTCGCTGCAAGACTACGAAGATTTTGCGCGCGCCTTTGCAGGAATCGGCAAAGCCCTTGCGACGTGGACTTGGAACGGCGAGCGGCGCGGTGTCTTTGTCACCATTGCTGGACCAGCAGGCGCAACTATTGCCAAGACGGGCGACCCTTACGAAAAGCTTCTGGCTGCGATGCTCGCTTCGGGCGACCCGACCGTGCCGCTCAACGTCGAGTCTTACACGCCGCGCCTGTTTCGCATCGTCGCCCGTGTGAAAGTTAAGCAGCCGGATTACCTGCCCGAAAAAGTTTTGCCTGTGGTCGAACAGAAACTTAGAGATGAGTTTTCATTCGACGCGCGCAGGTTCGGCCAGCCTGTCGCGCTGAGCGAAGTTGTCAAAGTCATGCAGAGCGTTGAAGGAGTCGTCGCGGTTGATGTGGACAAACTCTATCGCGCGGATACGCCTGAAAAGCTGCACCAGCGTCTTGAGGCTGCGTTGCCGCAGGCTGGCGGCGAAAAGGTGGTTGCCGCAGAACTCATTACGCTCGACCCGCGCCCGCTTAATCTGGAGGTGATGCCATGAGTTTTGAGATTGAGAAACTCTACGCGCTCCTGCCCGCCGTGCATCGTCTGCGCGATGCGGAGCAGGGCGAGCCGCTCAAAGCTTTTCTCTCGGTCATCGCCGAACAGATTGCCGTGCTCGAAGAAGACATGGAGCAACTCTACGAAGATCAGTTTATAGAGACGTGCGCCGAATGGGTCGTGCCTTACATCGGCGATCTCGTCGGCACGCGCGGCGTCTTCACTTGGCCCGGCGCAAAATTCAGCGAACGCGCGCAGGTGGCAAACACGCTCGCTTATCGTCGTCGCAAGGGAACGGCGGCGGTGCTTGAACAGTTGGCGCATGACGTGACGGATTGGGATGCGAGCGTCGTCGAATATTTCCAACTGCTCGCCACGACGCAGTACATGAACCACATCCGCCTGCAAAACCTAGCGTCGCCCGATATGAGCCGCTGGGAGCCGCTTGAGCGCGTGGGCACGCCTTTCGATTCTCTCGCGCATACTGCCGACGTGCGCCACATTGCGAGTCGTCGCGGCAAATACAACATCCCGAACGTCGGCATCTTTCTCTGGCGCATCAAGAGCAACCCTTTAACGGACGCGCCCGCCTACAAGCTAGACGAGCATCGTTATCTCTTCAACCCGCTCGGCCTCGACACGCCGCTCTACAACAAGACGGAGACGGAGGAAGAGATTACGCACCTTGCTGGACCAACAAACGTGCCGATGCCTCTCAGCCGCCGCGTGCTCAAGGAGTATCTGGAAACTTACTACGGTATTGACGAGACAGACGTGGTGCAGGGAAGCGGCGAGCGCGGCACGCTGCGCAGCATTCTCATCAACGTTGACGGCGAAGACATAGACGCCGACGAAACCAGCCCGCCCGATTCAAGCCCGCCTCCGGCAACGCTCTCAAGTCTCATCCGCGTGTGCGACCTTCGTGACCTGACGGACGGAAGCGGCGACTGGGCGCACATGCCTGATAAGAAGATTGCTATTGATCCTGTGCTTGGGCGGATAGCTTTTCCGACAAGTAAGGCTGGACCAAAAAACTCTGTCCGCACAAGCTTCTATTACGGCTTCAGCGCGGAGATGGGCGGCGGCGAGTACGGGCGCGCAGACACTTTCGATGACAAGCTGACTCCTGTTGTTCACGTTCCGAAAGACCATCCGACGATTATTGGCGCGCTGACAAGCTTGACTGCGGGCGGGGCAGTCGAAGTTTCGAGCAACGATTATTTTGTCGAGACGCCGCAGATCAGCGTGCCTGCCGGACGAAAGGTTGAGCTGCGCGCGGGCGATGAGCGTCGCCCGATCATCCTGCTTGAATCCGCGATGGGAATCACGGGCGGAGAAGAGAGCGTGGTGACTCTGAATGGGCTGGTCATCTACAGTGGCGGCACGATTCATGTGAGCAAGGTCAACGACGATAATGAGACCAATAAGTTGCGGCTCCTCCGTCTGGAACATTGCACGCTGCTGCCGCCCAACTCCGTCCCGCAGATTAAAAACATCGCTTTGCCGGTTGAGATTCCGCGACTCTACATCGAAGCTCCGAACGTCACGGTCGAGATAGACAGATGTATTGTTGGTCCAATCAGCGCGATAGACGGAGCGCGCGTTCGCATCACTAACAGCATTATTGACGCGGGCGCGGAAACGAGCGTCGCTTATGCCGGACCGGAGACGGCGGAGAGCGTTGACTACTATTACGGCAAGGAGGCGGGTGCGCCGCTTGAGATAGAAAACTGCACGGTCAGAGGCCGTGTTCACGCGCGCACGCTCGAAGCCTCGAACACCATCTTTTTTTCGGAACCGGACAAGACAACGGAGGAATGGACCACGCCTGTGCGCGCAGAGCGATTGCAGGAAGGCTGCGTGCGCTTCTCCTATGTGCCGCCGGGTTCGGAAGTTCCGCGACAGTACGAATGCCAGCCCGTGCCGGGCGACTCGCAGAGT
>JBAWGU010000804.1:0-2028 GCA_049593215.1 Pyrinomonadaceae bacterium | reverse complement strand
GCTGTACGCTCATCAACGGCTATGGTCCAACCGAGAGCACGACTTTCGCTTGCTGCCACCCGATGAGAGAGGCGGTCGAGTTTAATCGCACGGTGCCTATCGGTCGCCCTATCGCCAACACGCAAGTGTATATCCTTGACAACAATTTGCAGCCTGCAGTGATAGGGGCAGTGGGGCATCTTCACATTGGTGGGGATGGATTAGCGCGGGGTTATCTCAATCGCGCCGAACAGACTGCTGAACGCTTCATCCCGCACCCTTTCAGCCGGAAGGCAGGCTCTCGACTCTACAAAACCGGCGACCTTGCGCGTTACTTGCCAAATGGCGAGATCGAATTTTTCGGGCGGGTTGATAATCAAGTGAAGGTGCGCGGCTTTCGTATTGAACCGGGCGAAATCGAGTCTGCGCTTGCCAGCCACGAAGCGGTGCGTGATGCGTTGGTAGTCGCTCGCGCAGGCGAAGATGGAGAGAAGCAGTTGGTAGCTTACGTGGTTGGAGCAAGCGGCGAGGGTGTGCCGAACGCAGGCCAGTTGCGGCAGTTTCTCAGGGAGCGTTTGCCGGAACACATGGTCCCCTATCACTTCGTCAATCTGGACCAATTTCCTTTGACGATTAACGGGAAAGTGGATTACCGCGCGCTGCCCGCGCCGCAGAAAACGCGGCAGGAGATTGAAAACGCTTTCGTCGCACCGTCCACAATGACGGAAGAGTTGCTGGCGCGCATCTGGTCCAAAGTGCTCGGCGTAGGGCACATTAGCATTCACGACAACTTCTTTGAGCTTGGCGGCAACTCCTTGTCCGCGACGCAGCTTGTCTCGCAGGTGCGGCACACTCTGGAAATCGAACTCTCCATACGCGACCTGTTCCAGCACCCGACCATCGCTCAACTGGCACTGCCGGTTGAAGAAGCGCTCATCATGCAGGTAGGTGAATTAACAGATGAAGAGGCTGAAGAGATGTTGAAGGATTCTGATGTTCAGCCAGCCGAAAAAATTAAGTAGAGGCCACACATGTCACGCATCGAGCCAAACACTCTGCAAGCAAAGCGCCACGTTGAACTCCGAACGGGCACGCCTTACGCCAATCTCAACGCAGCCCAAATGCTTTTCGCCGAAACTCTCGGAAAGCAATGGAGCATCGCCCCCAATAACATTATTCCTTTCAACGGCGCGACCGGAGCGATTGAAGCCGTCAGAAATCACGTCTTGAAAATCAGCACGCGAAAACACCCGACCGTGCTGACCGTCTCGCCGGGTTACTGGCGGGCCAGAGAATCTTTCGAGGGTCTGGGCTTTGAAATAATCACCGTCCGAACAGAACCGAACGCTTTTTCCATCAACGAACCAACGCTCACGGAAAAAGCGAAAGAGACGCGCCCGGATTTGATCTACCTGAGCCTGCCCAATAATCCAACCGGCGCGATGTTCGACCCGCAGGCAATCATCGGCGGAGTCGCTGAAGAAACGACCGTGATGATTGATTTGACTTTGCCGTGCAGAGACTTCGATGCGGGGACGTTGACCGCCACGCTCTGCGAGAGTTTCAAGGGGAGAAGCAATCTCTTTCTGGTCGGCTCAACCTCTAAGTCGCACGAGACGGCTGAGTACAGGATCGGCTGGGCCGTCTGCGCCTCTGCGAAGGACGCAGACGATTTGAGAGGTGAAAACAGAAGCGGCATCTCTACCATCGCCATCGCCGAAGGAATCAAGCGCATCGCAGAGCCGCCAATGGTTCTGGAAAGAATTGATCGCTCGTTCTCTTTTCTCGAAGAAGGTACACAGGGCGGAAAGTTTGAGATAGTCAAACCGGAGCGAAGCGTCAGGAGTAGTTACGTCCTACTCGAACTGCTTGAGCCGGTCGAACAGGTGCGGAAGATTCTTGAAGAGCATGGGATTCATGTGATGTGGGGTTCTGATTTCGGGTTGACAGACAAGCATATACGGCTGGAAACAATAGAGTATCCCAGCATACAAATCTTCGTTGAAGCAATGAACAAAGAATAAATTAACAGGGATGGACAGGATAGAC
>JBAWGU010000803.1:0-3498 GCA_049593215.1 Pyrinomonadaceae bacterium | reverse complement strand
GCCCCGACAGGCGCAAGCCCTGCGATGCCCGCAGGCGCATTCCTCATAGGCCGTGATGCCTGCGGCGTTGGCTGGCGCGTGCGCCGCCTCACACAGCTTGCGTCAATGAATCACAACTCCGGCCCATACAAATCTCAGGCAATAAATTTCGCAGTCTGGACAGCCCTCACGCTCTCTCTGGCAGCCCTCATCTTGACCGCCACTAATTCAAACGTGCTTGTCCAACTGCATCTCCTGATAGAACACATCGTCTCAGCCCTCGGCTGAAAAAGCAGTTTACAGTTTTCGGTTTTCAGTTTTCAGATTTTCAGTTTTCTCTAGTCTGAGATTTGAGATTTCAAATTGCAGATGGTATCTGCGGGTGTGGCTTTACTACCAGCGCGCGTCGTAGCGTGCAAAGCCTGCGCGCCAGGTGCCTTTACCGAGAACAGGAATGAGGCCATCGAAGAAGAGAGCGGTGTCGGGCGGGCGTCGCACGCGGTATGTGCGGCCAGAGGGTGAGCCGACGGAGAGCGTGACCATCTCGATTGAGGCGGCGACCACAGTTGCGTCGCGCCAGTCTTTGCGGCAGCGCAGGATGAGATGCGCGCCGATGGGCAGTTCTGCGAGCGTTTGAACTTTTTCAGTCTGAGTAGAAACGCAGAGGCCGTCGGGCAAAGCTCCTAAAGCTTCCATCTCCGGCGGCCTCGAAATATTTACGCTCACAGCCTTCTCAGGTCTTAAACTTCCAAAGGTTCTTCAAACGGCAGATCCTGTTGCGATGCCGCTTGATTCTTGCTCACAGCATAGATACGCATCGCGCCTGTCAGAATCGCTATCGCAACGCCAATCCACAACACAGCCCAGAAGAGCGCGGGGATGCCTGTCGCGTTCGACATGTTCACGGCGTCTGTCGGCACGTTCGGCGCAAAAGGCGTTGAGAGAAAGAAGACCGTCTTGAGATCAAGCAGAGCGTTCAAAACGCACTGCACGGCAAGGAGGCTGACGAAGAAAGTCGCCACACGCGGACTTGCAAATCTCGCAATGGCAAAGAGACCGCCCACCAGCAATACTCCCATCAACAACGTGAACGGACTCCACAACCCATACCTCAGCGTGAGCGCGAGGATAAGCACGGCTGAGCCTATCAACACGTAGCGCGCCGCCACTGCGCGACGAATCAGGAGCAGGAGCAATGCGCCGTAAGCCATCGCGCCAAGATAGCCTGCGCTTGAAACGAGCACCTGCGAAAAGATTCCGCCCTGCGTCGTGTAGGTCTCGCCGCTCGCGTTCATCGCTACGCTCAAACTTGCCACCTGATTGCCCGTCAGGAGCGCGGCGATAGCGTGCCCGCCTTCATGTATGAAGGTGACGAAGATGCGAAACGGGTAGGTCAGAATTTCTGCGTAAGGAATGAACCACAGCGCGATAGAGATGGCGGCGGCAATCAAAAGCGTCAAAGCCTGTGGCCGCGCGTCCCTGTGAATTTTTAGCTTCATCTCGAAAATCCCCGCTCTTTAGAAAATGCTTTCAAGGTTTTCAGTCCGGTCTGCCTCAACATTGTACGACGAAGCGCGCAAATAAAAAAGCAGTTCGTAGAAACATAAACGCCCGAAGAAAATTTTAAGTTCCTGAATTGTTCAAGGCAAAAGTAAAAAGGCAAAAGGTAAAAGTCAGGGGAAGCCAGCTTTTACTTAAATCGGTCAAGATAGCCTTTTAATTAAAAGTTGGTTTCCGCCTCCCTTTTTCCCTTTTCCTTTTTCCTTTTGAATTTCCCCGACTTGCCGCCCGTCTTCAGTTCCAGTCGAATGTCTGTGATGGTCATGGCTTTGTCCACAGCCTTGCACATGTCGTAGATGGTGAGCGCGGCGACCGTCGCGGCAGTGAGGGCTTCCATCTCGACGCCCGTTTGCGCTTTTGTAGCCGCCTCCGCCTCAAGATAAACGCCCGTGTCTTCGAGCGTGGCGCGCACGTCTATGTGCGTGAGCGGGAGCGGATGGCAGAGCGGGATGAGTTCACTTGTGCGCTTGGCGGCCATGATGCCTGCGAGCCGCGCCGTTTCCAGAGGGTCGCCTTTCGGCGTGCGCCCTTCGCGCACAGCCGCGACAGTTTCGGGCGACATCAGGACGCGCGCAGAAGCAATAGCACGGCGCGCAGTCTGCGCCTTTGCGCTCGTGTCAACCATTGCGACGCGACCCGTTTTATCTATGTGCGATAATTTTTTCATGTTTTGATCTGCGGTTTCAGCTAAGCCGGTAAACGTAGAACGCGCACCTTCGTGTCGGCTTCGAGCGAGCGCACGCCTGCGTGTACGTTGATGAGCGCGGTCGCGCGTGTGAAGGCAACGAAGTCTGACGAGCCGCCCCACTTCAAAGGCTCTGCTATGAGTACACCATCTTCGTTTGTCTGAAGACGCGCGGGAAGAAAACTCTCGCGCTCGATGGAGCCTTTAACGCTGCGCGAGAGCACTGCGCGCTCTTCCTGTAACGTCACGTCGCGCGCGCCCTGCATGGCGAGCAGCGCGGTGCGCGCGAAGAGATTGAAGGTGACTGAGACTGAAACAGGATTGCCGGGAAGACCGAAGATGAGCGTCTCGCCGAGGCGCGCGAAGACAGTCGGCTTGCCGGGGCGTAGCGAAACGCGCTCGAAAAAAATCTCTGCATCGAGCGCGCGCAAAGCTGTCTTCGTGAAATCGTAAACGCCCATAGAGACTCCGCCCGAAAGTATGAGCGCGTCGGAGCGCGCGGCAGCCTCTTCAATCAGACGCTTTAACAATTCAGGATCATCGCCCGCGAGTTGTAATCGTTCGACAGTTGCGCCAGCGAGGGCAGCATAAGCTCCGAGCGAAAAACTGTTCGAGTCGCGTATCTGGTCCCGGCCCGGCTGATGTTCAACTGCGACCAGCTCAGACCCTGTGGCAAGCACGCCAACGCGCGGACGCGCGCCCACACGCACCTTCGCATAACCGAACGCAGCAAGCGCAGCCATCATCGCTGCATTGACCATCTCTCCGGCGTGAAGCACCGTCTCGCCTCTCTTTATCTCGCTCGCGCGCGGCACAATGAACTGTCCCCGCTCCGAAGCTTTCTGAATCTCAACACTCGCGCCGTCATCTGACTCGTTCGTTACCTCGACCTGCTGCACACTGTCTGCGCCTGCGGGCACAGGAGCGCCCGTCATAATCCTGACAGCCTCGCCCGCGCGCATCTCTTCATGCCAGCCTTTTCCCGCAGCCGACTCGCCCGCCACACGCAGACGCACAGGCGCATTCGCAACATCCGTAGCGCGCAACGCGTAGCCATCCATCTGCGCGCGATCAAACGGCGGCAAGTCGCTGTCGGCAACAACATCTTCGGCCAGCACACGCCCCATTGCATCTGCGAGCGCAACTTCTTCAAATGCGAGCGCGCGTGTCTGCTCTTTAACGACCCGGATGGCTTCTGTGACGGAGATCATTTCGATTTTGGATTTTGGATTAGCAAACTTTAGCGTTCAGACTTATACCAAATTGCAAAACAA
>JBAWGU010000802.1:0-3203 GCA_049593215.1 Pyrinomonadaceae bacterium | reverse complement strand
GCCATAACCGCCGCGACCGCCACCGCCGCCGCCTCTGTCAGTCTTCGGCTTGGCTTCGTTGACGGTCAGATTGCGCCCGCCCAAATCCTTGCCGTTAAATTGTTCGATAGCTGCCGCAGCCTCTTCGGGCGTCGCCATTTCGACGAAGGCGAAGCCGCGCGAGCGTCCCGTCTCGCGGTCTTCAATCACGTTAGCCGATTCGACCGTGCCCGCCTGCGAAAACATTTCGCGCAAGTCTTCGCTGGTGGTGCGGAAAGAGAGATTACCGACATAAAGTTTCGTAGCCATATTTTTTTTCCTGATTCCTTGAAGTGGTCAAAGGAAGCGCGGGCCATGTGGAATCGCTCGATTGAAGGCGGGGAGTTCCGAACTTACCCTCTCAGCGAAACGCGACGCGCCCGGTGCTCTAACTCTAATGAGAGCGGCTTCTACACCTGATTGACAAACGAGCCTCACTCTCTCCTCAGCCGAACGTCGTCGCTATACTGTCACGGGCAGGCGCAGTCACCGTTGATTTGCGCGAGAGCAGGAACCTAACAGGGCCAAGTATGCCGCAAGATTTAGCGGAAGCGCAAGCCTATAGTAAGAAGCAGTAATGAGTAATGAGTGATGAGTGATGAGTAAAAGCAATTTGTCTTTCCACTCATCACTCATTACTCATTACTCATTACTTCTTTTCCCCTCATTGCCTGCATCGCCGCTTTTGGCTTATAGTGCTTCCTTCTTAAGCAAATAATTTCGGAAGACCACTACGAAAGAAAGGCATCCTGAAACTATGCCGGAAAGCGTTCCTATCACTGTTGCGCATGGCGACGGCATTGGGCCGGAGATCATGGCGGCGACGCTGCACATCTTGAAAGAGGCGGGCGCGTCGCTTGAGATTGAGACAATAGAGATTGGCGAGAAAGTTTACCTCGCGGGAAACTCCGCAGGCATCGAGCCGAGCGCGTGGGATAGTTTGCGCCGCACGAAAGTTTTCCTCAAAGCCCCGATTACGACACCGCAGGGCGGCGGCTATCGCAGCCTCAACGTGACTGTGCGCAAGGCTCTCGGCCTCTACGCCAACGTGCGCCCGTGCGTTGCTTATCATCCGTTCGTCGAGACGAAACACCCGGGAATGGATGTGGTCATCGTGCGCGAGAATGAAGAAGATTTGTACGCAGGCATCGAGCATCGCCAGACCGATCAGGTCATGCAATGCCTGAAACTCATCTCTCGCCCGGGCTGCGAAAAGATTGTGCGCTACGCCTTTGAGTACGCGCGCCGCAACAATCGCAAGAAAGCCACCTGCTTCACGAAAGATAACATCATGAAGCTGACGGATGGCCTCTTCCACAAAGTATTTGACGAAATTGCGGCTGAGTACGCGGAGATTACGAACGAGCACTGGATTGTTGACATCGGCGCGGCGAAACTCGCGGACACGCCCGAAGCTTTCGATGTCGTCGTGATGCCGAATCTCTATGGAGACATTCTCTCGGACGTGGCCGCGCAGATAGCAGGTTCCGTCGGTCTCGCAGGCTCCGCGAACATCGGGACGGAGTGCGCGATGTTTGAAGCGATTCACGGCTCTGCGCCGCGCCGCGCAAATCAGAATCTGGCGAACCCCTCGGGCCTGCTGCTCGGCGCAGTGATGATGCTCGTACACATTGGGCAACCCGAAATCGCAGAGCGAGTTCACAACGCATGGCTGCGCACTCTGGAAGACGGAGTTCACACCTACGATGTTTACGACGAGAGCGTCAGCAAGCAGAAGGTCGGGACGAAAGAATTTGCGGAAGCGGTCGTAGAGCGTCTGGGCCGGAAGCCCGCGACTTTGAAAGCCGCGCAGTACAACAAAGCGTCCGGCGAGGCTTTGCCAAGTCAAAACGTCTCGACCAATCGCGCGGGTGCGAAGAAAGAGCTGGTCGGCGTTGATGTCTTCTTTGATTGGAACAAAGGAACGGCAAACGAGTTTGGAGATAGTCTCAAAGAACTGGTGGTTGACGGCTTGAAACTCGACTTGATTAGCAATCGCGGCACGCGAGTTTATCCTGATGGCTTGCCCGAAACTTTCTGCACGGATCACTGGCGTTGCCGCTTCACGTCGAGCGCGCAGGGCGGCGGCACAATCACACACGCTCAGATCATCGCGCAGCTACAACGTGTGGCCGATGCCGGATACGATTTCATCAAGATAGAAAACCTCTGCAACTTTGACGGCAAGGCTGGCTATTCGCTCGATCAAGGTTGAGAGATGTTTTGGCAGCAATGACATAAGGGAGAAAATTTATGAATGAGAATGAAGGACAGGCGAGAGCCGAAGGAGCGGGCGAGAAGCCTGCGGTTGAAGAAAGCCCATCGGAAAAGCTTGAAGATAAGACGGTGACGGATTCTCTGATACCCGGCGCGCAGAATCCAGACAGCGAAGAGATTAAGCAGGAAGTGAATCCCAACACGGAGTAGCTTTCAAACAAAGGAGCGAAGGCCGTGTCTTCACAGATCACAATGCACGAAGCGCGCACCGCGCTCAATCGTGACACAGACGTGCGCGAGTGGGCCGAGCAGTTTCTCAAATCACGCGAGCGCGCCGCCGAGTCGAACATGACGGACGAAGAGTTTGAGCGTCACTGGAAATTTGTTCGGCCAGAGCGGATGCACGAAGGCGCAATCGAAGCCGTGAGCGCGTACAGGCAAAGGAACGAAGAGCATTAATGGATGAGATCAAGCTTCTTGACGTTGTTGCATTGCTGGCGGATTTGCCGGAACAAGGATTGCGGCGCGGCGATGTGGGGACTGTAGTGGAAGCGTTTGAGCAGAATGCTCATCACCCTCGCGGATTTATCGTCGAGTTTGTTGATGACTCTGGCGGGGTGTATTCACATGCTGACATTACGGACGCCTCACAACTCGTGAAGCTTCATTTTAATCTCAAACGCGAGGCAGCATAATCTTTCTTATTATGATCTCAAGAAATGAGTAAAGATAGCAATCATTCCATCTCTGGCGATTCTCCACCTCTCGTCGCAGTCATCATGGGGAGCAAGTCTGATTGGGAGACGATGCGCGCGGCTTCGGAAGTTTTGACGGAGTTTGACGTGGCGCACGAGTGCCGCGTCGTCTCTGCGCATCGCACGCCCCGTTGGATGGCAGAGTTTGCGCAGGGCGCGGAAGCGCGCGGCCTCGAAGTCGTCATCGCAGGAGCGGGCGGCGCGGCTCACCTG
>JBAWGU010000801.1:0-13251 GCA_049593215.1 Pyrinomonadaceae bacterium | reverse complement strand
AGAATAGGATACAGTTTGAGGGAGTCCATTGCTTGACGCTCCTAAAAGTTAAGTTGACCTGAACAATCAACTTATAGCGCAAGTGATGGACTTCCTTCTATTCTTCTCCAAAGTGATAAGCGGTCAGCTTGCAAATAACTTATCCGTAGAATTTCTCCTAACTGACTCTATGCTGTTGAAACACCAGGAGACAGCTACAAACGGGATCTTCTCTGCCCGCGACTCATGCAAGTTGCGAATCTCGTCATCAATAAAAATCGCTTCGCCATGACGAACACCGCTGGCGCGAAGTACCTTCGAGGTCGATAATTTCCTACTCTCCCGTCAGGCTAATTGAATCTCGCCATGTAGTTGATAGCTTGCCTCGTGAGTGGCCCGCGCTCACTGAGGAATAGATATGAGGATCGCGCACCTTTTTTCTCGTTGCGTTCACGCAGCCGTGGGCGGGAGTCTCCACATTACAAAGGTTTCACCCCTTTTCCACTAACTCTTCTTCTTTCTACCTTTGGCTTCACGCTTTGTCGAGGCCGTTCTCTCACGGCGAATTATGCCGTGCAACGGATCGGGCGCTAACCTATCCGGCAGTTCCAACTCGTCATCGATGAGTACCTTGACTGTAAGGCCGGCCGCGCGTGCATAGAGTAAAAGGTGCGGAAGTGCTGGTTCTCTTGACCATTTATTGTCCCAAACACGCTAGTGCAAAACTATGCACCTTCGGTGAAAGACTTTCAGTTGCTACACACTTCTATCGCATGATAGAAGTCGTGCCTGATGCGTGATAACAGGCACAGTGGACGTACCGTCACACGACTGACGGCGCATCTTGTCTGAGGCACGAAGTACCGTTACCACGTGCTCACCGGAGACATCAAAGTTAGGTGCCGGGACTTGCTCGTGCAAATCTGCGACGCCGAGGATGTGCGTATTCTCAACCTGTCACTGCCATGACCGAACACTCTGATACAGCCCCCGACGATCAACTTGACGGCTCATACGTCGGACAGTGGATGTGGGCCGTTGTGAGCAACGTCAGCGGCGCGAGAGATCCAGAACTGTTTTATAGGTACGTACTGCCCCTCATTCTCTATAAGCGCCTCTCAGATGTGTCTGAAGACTTGCGCGACGGCGATCCCTGGAGCCAAGGTGGTGAAGACGCCATCCGTACGCTTTTTGCTTCTGACGTCGCCTATACAATCCGACATGAAGGCATAACTAAACTGTTCAACGTACCCCACGAGTTCAGGTGGGAGTCGTTGCGGGCCTGCCCACTTTATGAACTCAACGACTTACTGCCTAGGATCATGTCTGCCGTTGCAGAGCAAACCCCTGACCTGCGGTGGCTCCTAGATAGCGCGGACTACGCACGGCATCCCGGAAGCGGGCGCGTATTCGAGCCAAGGAGTTTAGCCGAGCTGATTCACGGACTCAGTGCCCATCGTCTAGGCCTAAAAGACATCACAGCATGTGCAATGGGCGACGCCTTCGAGTACTTGTTGCAGCGGTATGTGGAGTCACAAAGTCGCGTGACAGGGAATTTCTATACACCGAGGGATGTCGTTGCGATGATGACCCATCTGCTCGACACGAACGAGGGCAGTGCTATGTACGACCCTGCGTGTGGCTCGGGCGGACTGCTGGTGAACGCGCGTAAATTTATCGAGCGGAATGAGCACGGACGGGAAAGCGACGGCCCCGCGCTTTACGGACGTGAACTCGAGACAGATATTTTTACCGTCGCTAAAATTAACATGCTCCTGCACGGTTATTACGACTCAGACGTGAGAGTGGGCAGCATCTGGCTCCAGCCGACGTTTCGAGATGATGATCCGCAGTGGCCCGAACGCTTCGATCGCGTCATCACCAATCCTCCTTGGAACCAGAAGCCATACGACTACGGGGCGGGCTTTTACCAGTTCGCAGACCGGCGGTTGTTCCCGTACGGCCCGCCACCCAAATCCTCTGCCGATTGGGGGTGGTTGCAGCACATCAGAGCCTCTTTGAGTGAGAAGGGTCGCGCCGCCGTAGTCCTAGATACGGGTGCTGTAACAAGAGGCTCTGGTAGCAAGCTATGGAACAGGGAGAAGGAAATACGCCAAGCCTTCGTAGATGAGGACGTAATCGAAGCGGTCCTGCTCCTGCCGAAGAACCTGTTCTACGGCACGACGTCCGCAGCGGTAATTCTATTTCTTAACGCGGGCAAGCCCGCCGACCGCAAGGGGCAAATTCTGTTAGCCGACATCTCCTCCCATTTCGCCAGAAAGGGGCGAAAGAACGTACTTACTCATGAAGGTATGGCCGCCTTCAGCGAGTCATATCATCGGTGGGAAGCCAATGAAGAGTTGAGTCGAATAATTACGCTCGAAGAGGCGCGCGACTCTGGCTATAACCTGCTGCCCTCTAATTTTATTGAACCTGAACTGCAGGTAAAGCCTTTCGATAAAAGAGTGTTTATCAGCTATTCCAGTGCCGATGAAATCTTAGCCAGACGGTTACTTGCAGACCTAAAGCGCAGACGGATTCAATGTTGGTTCGCGCCGGAAGATCTAAAAATTGGCGCCAGAATCCGGCCCGCCATTGACGAAGCTATTCAAAAACACGACAAGTTACTGCTAATTCTCTCGAAACATTCCGTAGAGAGCGCATGGGTCGAACAGGAGGTGGAGACAGCCATGCGTAGGGAGCGAGAGCAGAAGGAGACGATTCTGTTCCCTATAAGTCTGGACGGCGGTGTATTCGAAAAAAAGGAGGGCTGGCCGGCTTACATAAGTAACACCAGAAACATAGGTGACTTCCGTGGCTGGGAAAGTGCGGGTAAATATCAAAAAGCTTTCAAAAGGTTGCTGCGCGACCTCACCTCAACTGATTAGAAGGCGGACCATGCTACCGGCTACGGAGCCAAGCTTCTAACCATCTCTTTAACTTAGCGTCTACACCTATTTGAAGTAAAGGTACGTATGGTTGAGGTGGAACATTTGATACCCAAGTGGAGTCTAAGATTGCATGTAGAACATGATGACAGGATGAATTTAGCTGTCAAAAAATTCTGTTCAAAAATGTCTTGACATCCATAGTGCGCCGTTGTAACCTCCGCGCCGCTTTGTATTGAGTTGCTGACCAGAACTTCCACACTCTCCTCAGCAACGTCGTCCAGAATGGCCCAGTCACTCTCCTCAGATTTAGTTGTGACAACTCCTTCTGCGCAACCCAGAATATATGCACTGTTTAGGACAAGTGGAAATTTGTATTCACACTCACTTTGTTCTCGATAAAAGATTAAGCCCCGCCACTATTTGCCGATATTGACGAGGTCCGTCGTAAACAACACAAGCTTCTGTCACATTCAACTTTGGAGCATCAATAACGGAGGCTCTCACGTACCATCCTGCAAACATAAATCGAGCCACTCCAATTAAGTGAAAATGCGCCCCTACGCATGACACTTGGTTTGCAGCCTGAGAAATCACGTCACGCCTGAAGTCTGTTTAGAAGAAAGAGAAATCTATGTCGAAGAGGAAAGCGCATCCAGGAAAGCACAACAAGACGACTGCAGTTCGGAAACAGATGGCTGTGACAGGCTTATGCTTGTTAATAATTGCGAGCGTGGCAGTGGGTATTTGGGCGCAGTGGCGTCCATTATATAGGTCTGCAAAGGTTGATTCTAAGGTTAATTCCTCTACGGTGGCTCCTCCAGTTCCATCTCCAAGTGTGCCCCCGCCATTCCGCCCATCGAAAGAGTACATCTATGCCGGTGGAAAGCTGGTCGCTACGGAAGAAGTAGGTCCAACAGCCGTCAGCGACGGCGCGTCTTGTGCCTTACAGCAAGTGGCTAATCCAATGATAGCCGGTCACACTTACAATGTTGAGATCAGAATGAGCAACACCGTCCCAACTACGATGTGGGACACTGCATCTTACGCGCTGGCATCGCGTGGCAGCATTGATTGGGGCGTGCATAGTGTGCCATTAACGCAGCCTGTGCTCGGCTCTGGACCGGCAGTCTTCAATTTTACCGTCACAGCGCCATCCACCCCGGGCACATATAATTTCCAGTGGCAAATGGCTCATAGCGGGACGCTCTTCGGCTCTCCCAGCGATAGCGTCGCCGTAGTTGTTAATAGCCCTATTGCAGTCAACATAACACAACCAACTAATAGCTTTTCAGCTAACGCTCCAACAAATATCACACTCAGCGCTACGGCCAGCGACAGCGACGCAGCCATCAGCAAAGTAGATTTCTATCGTGGGACAACCTTGATCGGGACGACCACTACCGCTCAGTCTGGAACATACAGCTTGGCTTGGAACAATGTTTCAGCCGGTAGCTACACTTTAACTGCCAAAGCGACAGACAGCGCAGGCACAAGCAACACATCGGTTCCGGTGAACATTACAGTCAATTCGCCTCCCACCGCGCTTCTTATAATGCCTGACAATGGGCCGCTCTTTACAGCGCCGGCCAATCTCGCGCTCAACGCCTACGCCAATGACTTTGACGGCACGGTGAGCAAGGTAGATTTTTATCAGGACGCCAATCTAATCGGGACCATCAACGGGCCAATAACGCCGGGCACGCCCTACACCTTCCAGTGGAATAACGTCTCGGCGGGAACTTATACACTGACGGCAAAGTCCACAGATAATAGCGGCGCGGTTACGACCTCGAATACAGTCAAGATTAAAGTCAACGTCATGCCACCACTCATTTATGACGACTTCAACGACAACACGAGAGATGTGGCAAAGTGGGTCATCTTAAATGCACCATCGGTCGTCAATGTCGCAGAGCAGAATCAACAGTTAGAAATCTCTCCCACCATAGATACAGCAGCTTATAGCGGCTACTCTATGGCGTCAGCTATTGATTTAACGAATGCTGAGGCCAGCGTCGAGTTGGTACAGCCTACTGCGCCAGTAGGCTCGGCCCAGACCCTCTTCGGCATCTGGGGAAGTGGCGCGTGGGGATACGGGGGCTTTCTCATCTGTGCAGACGGCAGCAACATCTACTTTCAGCTAAATGTTAACGGTGTCATCACTCAGAACCACCTTATTCCCTATGACCCGACGCAGCACCAGTACTTGCGCATTCGCCACGATGTCGTAACAGACAATATCGTGTGGGAGACGAGTGCGGATGAAATCACTTGGACCTCGCAATTCACTATAGCTAGGCCGTTCCCGATTACAGCGATGTGGCCTGTGCTCTACGCAGGCAAATGGGGGAATGAAGTCAATCAGCCCGGCACGGCTATCTTCGATAACTTCCGCGTGGATTGGGTTAATCAAGTCAATGTCGCGCTAGCAAGTAATGGCGCAACGGCGAGTGCCTCATCCTACTTCAACGGGTTTGCTCCGAGCGGTGTAATTAACGGCGACCGGAAAGGTCTCGGACTAGGACAAAACGGATATTGGAGCAGCAGTGGTCCAGGCTTTCCTCAATCCCTTGAAGTTTCGTTCTCTGGCACGAAGACGCTCACAGAGATAGATGTCTTCACAGTGCAGGATAACTACTCTAATCCGTCAGAGCCAACATCAGCCTTAACATTCAGTCAATACGGGATGACCAGCTATGAGGTGCAATACTGGAACGGCTCCGAATATGTGGATGTGCCGGGTGGCAATGTGACCAACAACAATCTGGTATGGAGAAGATTTACATTCGCCCCGCTAACGACGAACAAGATCAGGGTGCTCTCTTATAGTTCGCCGGATTCATGGAGTCGGGCGACGGAGATTGAAGCCTGGGGAGATTAGGCCACAAGTCTCGGCATGCTAGTCGAATCAGATTGGACTTTTGAGGACGTTTGCAATGACATACACAAACTATAGCAGTTTGCCCAAATTGTGTCTTACCTTAATTAACCCGGACAACGCCAGTAACCTTTATCAACGAAGGTTATTTATGGCGCTTATCCTGCTGTGCTGTGTGGTCATATTCCCGTTCGATTCTGCGTCAGCGCAGAACGTGCAATACAATCAGAAGTCTGCCGATCTCGGATTACGTAGCGGTGTCACAATCAATCCCTCAACACATGCCCTTGAAATACAAGTTCCGATGGGTAATTTCCCGGGACGTGCCGGACTCGACATGCCCGTTGCTCTCTCATATTCGTCGAAAGTTTGGCGCATGGATTATGCCGCTTACTCATCTTTCATGGGTAATTACTATACGAGCGTCATTGCAAAATATGGAGAGCATTCAGCTTCGGGATGGACTAGCAGTCTCGGCTTTCCTTTTCTGGATACTGTCACGCTGGATCAGAAGTATGATCAAAATGGCACTCCAACGGGGACAACTTGCGGGATTCCTTGTTATACAATCGACCGTGTACTTATCTGGATGCCTGACGGCTCTTCACACGAACTGCGCTCAACCGATCAACCCTTTCAGCCCGGCGATGCTCGCCCCGACATTCTCTATTCTGTGGACAGTTCACGTCTGCGCTATCAAAAGTCCACCAGTACACTATTCATGCCAGACGGCTCCCGTTACATTCTAAACACTAAACAACATATTGACCGAAACGGTAATACTCTCACCTATAACGCAGGGCAGTGGACAGATACGCTCGGCCATAGCATCACCGATCCGCTCTCTACTCGGACTTCAAACTATGCATACTCAATGCCCGGTGTAAGCAATTCTTCTATCAATTACACTTTCAAGTGGAAGAGTCTGGATGAGCCGGGCGTGCTTGCCGACAGTCAGCAAGTGCGTTACATAGCCGACAGTGGTTGCCCTAACGGCAACGGTTCATACGCTCCCTATCTCTTCCCCTCAGCCTCCGGTGATTACACTTTTATTTGTAACGCCGGTAATGTCCACAGGCCATCGGTGCTTTATCAAATCGTACTCCCGACGGGACAGACCTATACCTTCAATTACAATATCTACGGTGAGATTGTGAAAGTGACCTTACCGACCAGCGGCTATGAGAAGTATGAATACGACACACTCATGCCGCTCAGTAGAATGAATGCACCTTACAATCGAGCCAATCGCGGAGTCGTCAAGCGTTGGATTAGTGAGAGCGGAACCGGGACGGATGAAATCCTTTGGCAATATGGCTATACGGGAACATATACGGGATGGCCTGACAGCGGCCCCTACGTGTTGAATACCATCGCGCCCGACATGTCGCTCACCGAATATTACATCCACACAGACTCTAATAGCAGTTGGGGATATAGCATGTCTAATTCGGACGGAGCGCGTGTGGGCAGAGTCTATGACATGCGGTTTTATTCGGCTCCTGATAGCTCCGGTAATCGTCATATTCTTCGCCGGAATCTGACCAGATGGGACGTGACAGGCTCTAACGCCACCAGTCAATTACCCGGGCTGCAAAATGCGACGCGCGACCCGCGAGCAGTTAAAGAAGTCGAGATATTGTTTGAGGATGGCGGAAGCAGCGCCTTAGCAAGAATGACCGAATACACTTATGACCAATATCTCAATAATACCTCGGTCACGCACCGCGACTATGTTTCTCTTAGCCTATCCAATGCGCAAACTTTCTCCATCAATCAGATTCCGGCAGGTGCGGCGTTAGTTAAGAATGTGACGACCTACTTGGTGAGCGATCCGAATTATAGTTCCGTCCAAGCTGATTATATCGCGCGCAATCTGACGGCTCTCTCAACCTCAGCCACCATTCTTGACGGCAGCGATCATGTCATCGCTCAAACTTCAACCGAATACGATAATTACTCTACAAGCTATCCACTGCTCAATTGCAGTCCCGGCGTGTCTTGGGTTGACCTGCAAACGAACGCGCGCGGAAATCCTACAAAGACTGTCCGCTGGTTGAATTTCGATGGCGTCTCACTCTCCGCGTTTCCCGCCGGCTCATACTTGCACACAGACATTCAATTCGATAAATGCGGCAACGTCAGAAACCTCTGGGATACGACAAGCGACCCAAACAGCAGAGGCCATCAAACGCAGATTGACTATGACAGTCTGCGCGTCTATCCGCATTTGATCACTTCACCTGTGCCTGACGCTACCGCCAGCTTTGGCTCGAACGTCGCACTGGTTAGAACAAAAAATTACGACAGTTATAGCGGTCGCCTGCTCTCTACTACTGATGCGAACGGCCAGACCACGAACTACTCCTATGATGATCCTCTCAATCGTTTATCTTCAATCACTTATCCGCAGACAGGTTCGGCATCTGACGACAAAGGGATGGTGGTTTATACCTATAGCGACACCCTTCCCAACAACGCGGACGGGAGCAACTATGTTCGCGCTCAGACGAGAATTGATAATTCTCGCTGGACCGATTCATATCAGTATTTTGATGGATTGGGTCGCCCGTCACGCTCTTTCATTTATGACGGCGATCAAAGTGGTCCCTGGTCTGTCACTGACAAACACTACGACATCATGGGGCATCTCTCGCAGGTCTCCAACCCTTATCGCGTCGGGGCGACAGCCAGCACCGTGCCGGGTTGCTCCTCCACGATTCCCTGTCGGACGACTTATTATGATGAGTTGGGACGAGTCAAGAGCATCTTCACTCCGGATGAGGCGCAGGTCAGTCTGAGCTACGGCCTATCAACATCGCCTCTTGGCAGCGTCTTAACCATTACGGATCAGGCCGGTAAAACAAGGACAAGCATCACGAACGCGCTTGGTAAGCTCGCGCGGGTCATCGAAGCTCCTAACGATTCAAATTACAACTATCAAACTAATTACCAGTACGACGTACTCGGCAACCTGCATCTTGTGACACAAGGCAGTCAAGAGCGTTCGTTTATGTACGATTCGCTCTCAAGGCTTATCCGCGCGAAGAATCCTGAACAGGACGTTAATTCCAGCCTGAGTCCTTCTCTTGCTGATCCGGTGACAGGCAAGAGCCAGTGGTCAATAGCCTACAGCTATGACCCGATTGGCAACATCAAAACCAGAACGGATGCGCGTGGCATCGTCACCACTTACAATTATGATGCTCTGAACCGGAACATCACCGTTGACTATTCAAATACGACGCTCAATCCCGACATCACTCGCCACTACGATACGACCGGCATCATTAACTCAAAGGGACGGCTGACATCAGTTACTTCTGAAGTTTCGACTTACAACTACACCGGTTACGATGCGATGGGGCGTGTGACGGCGAGTTCGCAAACGACAGACGGGCAATCTCCCTATCTCATGGCCTATGAATATGACTTGGCGGGTAACATGACCAAGCAGGTTTATCCGTCAGGAAGAACCGTCAAAACACAATACGATACAGTATCTAGAATCGCCGGCGTCTACAACCAAGGCAACTCTCAATCCAGCACCTACTACTATGTCGGCGGTGCGCCGGCAAGCGCGGACAGCATCGGATATACGGCAAACTCCGGGGTTAGTACGATGAAGTTGGGCAATGGTCTTTGGGAGCATATTAACTATAACAACCGCCTTCAGATTTCCGAGATAGGCTTAGGCACGAGTAGCACGCTCTCTGACAAGTTACAGCTTACTTATTCATACGACGCGACAGATGGGAATGGTAATCCCAGCAAGAAGAATAACGGAAACGTGCTGCGACAAGTGATTAACGTTCCAGCCGTTTCGGGCATGTCTGGCCTGACCCTTACACAGCATTACCAGTACGACCCACTTAACAGGCTGTCGGGTGCTCAGGAAGTCAACGGCGTGAGCATGCAGTGGCAGAGTTCTCCGCTATGGCAGGAGACCTTCAGCTACGACGCTTATGGCAATCGCACGGCGGTCGCCTCTTCCGTCGGCTCAGGCCAGCCCGCCTTGCCTACTAATGCTCCAGAAGTAGATTCGACAACCAATAGGCTCAAGAAGATTAACTCAAGCGGGCAGACGACAAATTATGATTACGATGCGGCAGGTAATTTGAAACAGGAACTGGACCCTGTTTTTGGCGGTTCTCAGCCAAACGTTTACAGCTATGACGGCGAGAATCGGATGCTGGATTTCAGTCGCAACAACACTGTGCTCTACAGCTACGCTTATGATGGAGATGGGCGCAGGGTTAAGAAGGTCTCAAGCAATGCCATCACCATCTATGCATACAATATTATGGGGCAAGTCGTCGCCGAATACAGCACTTTCGGGCCGTTGTCGAGCGCGACCAAATATGTGACAGGTGACGCGCTTGGCAGCACCAGAGTGGTGACAGATAGTGCTAAGAATATCATCGCGCGATACGATTATTTACCGTTCGGTGAACAGTTGTACGATGGTATAAGCGGACGCAGCACACAGCAGGGATACGGAGGAAATGCCCTCACTCAGAAGTTCACAGGAAAAGAGAGAGACTTTGAGACAAATCTGGATTTCTTCAACTCAAGGTATTACTCGTCAAATCAGGGAAGATTCACAAGTCCCGACTCAGTGACGGGTCGCATTATTAATCCGCAAACATTGAACCTCTATTCTTATGTCAAAGAGAACCCTCTGAAATATGTTGATCCGACGGGACACTTTCCACAGGAAGCGCCGGATAAAGGACCTAAGAAACAACCTTCTAAAGATGAGCCTGACGAAGTGGTTGTCATAAATGTCTGGGCAACGAGAATCACAGGGGTGGTGGGCAAATCAGCGTGGGAAAGTTCGGGCGGAGGATCCCCGAATCTAGGCAATAACCCCGGCCTGATCATGCTTCAGGGAGGAGAAGCAGAACCTGATCCTGACCTCGAAGAGGATGAGATGGACCCGGAGGAACGGGAAGAAAAGTATGAACGGCTGGAGGAGTTGGGTAAGATTCACAGAGGAGAACAGATACGGGAAATGCCCGATATGTCTGAGTTGGATGACGCTCTTGACAACTTAGCCGATAGGATGATTGCTAACTCTGCTGAACAATTAAAGGGGGATAATCCTTTAGACAACTTAAAAGATGCGCTTGAACGCCTTGGTAAGATGGAAGGAACACCCCAGGAAAAAGCTAACGCGGCTGAAGCTTTTTTAACGCAAATAAAATTAAATCATGGATGGCAGTTTAACTACAATAGAGGTTCGGATGGGTCATATATATTCAATGGGTCTGCTGGGTATAAGCTCAACGCAATCGTAATTAGCCCTCGCGGTGAAGTCTATACAGGCACGACTAGCTTGACCACTTTCACTATCCGCGCTGGCATCGTGATTCCCAACTATCGGAATTTAAGGAGATTACCATGAACGAAAAAAACTCTGTTAAGGGGCATTCAATGTTACGGCAAGAAGAGGCATCTCAGATAATGGTGGAAGAAAGTGACCCTATTACTTCCCATCTTATGGAAATGGCCTCAGCCGTAATTGTAAATCGTGCTTTAAGAGGAGAAAGTGGTCCTATAGCAGATTTTGATCTACTTTTCTTCATGGAAGTAATGCGGGAATTTTGTAGTCAGCATGAAGTGCTAAAAACAATTCTTGCAGGCAGAGGTGATGAATTAATCTGGTCATCAAAAGAATGATCATTCCTCTCGCTCTATCTTCTCAAATCGTTTGTTACAACAGAACCTCCCGCGCTCCGGTTGAATGAATTGTTAGATTGCGTGCGACGTAATCGAGCAACCTCACCCCAGATTAAGATTCGGATACCACACGCCCGGAAATTTGGCGGCCCCATGTTCGGCATAACATGGCTTTGATCAAGGTCGCAGACATCAACATCTTCAACAATCCGCAACAATCCGCAGAATCAGAAGTTCTGTGAGAGGCCGCGCCCGGCTCTCCAAGATCGGCAATGCTCGGCTGCGGCGTGCTCCGCAGAATTTGTGGCTGCCCACATAGTTTCTTCAAACTCTCTAAAAAGTTGGTCCCGCCGATGATGTTTTTTGCCAGCTTTCTGCGCGTATAGAAGTAGGGGGCGAAAAGTTTGATTGTTGCCCCCTGTGACGTTATGACTAACGTGTTGAGGAGGTCTGTATGAGAGTTCGAGCCAAGCACGTCTTCTTCGCAGCCTTTGGCCTGATGACGCTCTTCGTCTTCTATATTTATGAGACTCCATTTCTGGATTCGCGCTCACCCGTCTGGCAGCACATCGAGCCGGTGAAATGGTTGATGCTGCTTCACGGGCCTGCCGGGGCGCTCGCCCTGCTCCTCGCGCCGTTTCAATTCTCCACCAGGCTGCGAAAGCGTAGCCTTCGTTTGCATCGTATTCTTGGCAGACTCTACGTTGCCGGAGTAGCCATCGCCGCACCGGCTGCAATCCCCATCGCAATCATTCTGGGGCCGCCGTCGCTCGTGATGGCCGCAGTCATACAGTCTTGCGGATGGCTCTTGACGACAGCCGTTGCCATCTACTGTGTGCGCGCCGGAGACATACGGCAGCATCAGGAGTGGATGACCCGCAGCTACCCGTTCGCCATGGTCTTCGTCTTCGCCAGAGCCATACTCGTCATCCCGGCGGTGAAGGCTATGGGTGAGGTTGCCTTCATCTCTGTGGTCTGGAGCCTCATCGCCGCCGCCTGCTTCGTCCCATCGCTCGTAATCAACTGGCGCGCCGTGTTCAAGCGCAAGACGGCCCCTGTGAGACACTCAACGGCCAAAGCAGCCCGCGTTGCGGTCTAGGCCCTTGCGCAGAGACGTCGCCATCTGCCACGCTGAAACGCATCAAGCTGAAGCAGCCTAACGCTCGAATTTGTATGGTGACTGATGTGAGCTAAAGCATCAAACTCTAGCGACACAGGATGCCGGAGAAGCTCTGCTTGAATAATCATGTAAGGGTTGCTATCGAGGCGTTGGGCTGAATAATTGATTCGGTTGCACAATTGCTACACTTCGCGCCACATTGGAGGTTATGAAAAGTCTGTGTAAGTGGCGATAATCAACCATTCAGTCTCGAAAGGAGATACTGATTATGCCACCGATTAGACCCGAACTGCTCGACGAACTGTTAAAAGATTACCAGAAGCCGGAAGACCTGCTCGGTCAAGACGGCCTCCTTCAACAACTGACCAAGGCTTTAGTTGAACGTGCGCTCGACGGTGAACTCACGCACCACCTCGGCTACGAGAAGCATTCGTCGGAAGGCGATAACTCCGGCAACTCTCGCAACGGTACGACCCCGAAGACCATGAAGGGCAAGCGCGGCCAAGTGCAGATCGATGTACCGCGTGATCGCAACAGTGCGTTCGAGCCGCAGCTTGTCAAGAAGGGGCAGACCCTGACCGCTTATCACTTTTGGGAGACCATCAGCCACTTGAACATTCTCAGCCGAGGTGGCGGCAAGTGCTCTCGGACAAAACGAGTCGTCAGTTTCAATTGCTTGATGAACTTCTGCCAGTAATATG
>JBAWGU010000800.1:0-4383 GCA_049593215.1 Pyrinomonadaceae bacterium | reverse complement strand
GTCTATCCTGTTAATTTCTTCTTCGTTAAGTGACAAGATTCTGCGGCTCGCCGCGAACGAAGGCTTCGATATTGTCAATCAGTTGGTCTGCGAGCGTCTGCATCGCTTCATTAGTGGCCCACGCGTTGTGCGGCGTCAGGATGAAGTTTGACAGGTGAAGATCGAGAAGCGGGTTGCCTTCGCGCGGAGGCTCGCGGCTTAAAACGTCGAAGCCTGCGCCGCCGATGAGGCCCGTCTGCAAGGCTTCGACCAATGCGTTCTCATCCACGAGTCCGCCGCGCGCCGTGTTAATCAGAATCGCGTCTCTCTTCATCAACTCAAACTCGCCCGCGCCGATGAGGTTTCTAGTCTCTTCCGTCAAAGGACAATGAAGGCTCACGATGTCGCTTTCGCGCACGACTTCATCGAAACTCGCGCGGCCTGCGCGAACCAAAGCCGCGCCTTTGTGCTCGGAGATAAGCACGCGCACGCCAATGCCGCGCGCGAGCCTCTCCATCGCCTGCCCCAGCGCGCCATAGCCAATGATGCCGAACGTCGAATCGTGAAGCTCTCGAATCTGGTAATCGAACAGACAGAATTGCCGCGCCTTCTGCCACGCGCCTTCGCGCACGTCCTTCATATAGCTGAAGAGGTTGCGGCGCAGGGCGAGCATCAACATCAAGGCGTGCTCCGGCACAGCATGTCGCGCGTAGCCGCGCACGTTTGAGACGGCGATGCCACGCTCTTTGCAATATTCAAGATCAACGATGTCCACGCCCGTCGCCGCGACTGCAATAAAGCGCAGTTCCGGCAAACGCTTGAGCGCAGCCTCGCGCAACAGAACTTTATTCGTGATACAGACGCTCGCGCCTTCCAATCTTTCAATAACATCCGATTCTGAATCGCTCTCTTCATACTCGCGCCACTCGTGCGCGAAACCGGGTCGCCGCACCTTCGCCCTCAACGTGCTCCGATCTAAAAAGACAATGCGATGCATAAAAAAGTCTGGAGTCTCGGAGTCTGGAGTCTGGAGTCAAAAGAGAAAAGCAGTTGGCCTCTTACTTTAGACTCCAGACTCCAGACTTCAGACTCTTAATATCTGTGTTGAGAGAAAGCCCCAAAGGATGACAGAGAAGCCGCCAATCTCACCAACGATGAGCGCGTACATATACCACGTCGTCGTAAAATTGCGCTCTCTGAAAAGATTGTCCGTCCGGTTCATCAAGCCTTCGGCAGTGTAGCCCAGAATTGTGATAGCAAAGAAAGCGAGCGGCACAACGGCAGCGAAAACCTGCACGCTTTGAGAGTAAGGGCTGTATTCGAGGAGGCGTGCAATGACGAGCGCGGCGAAGCTGTAGAGGAAAGAGGCGCGATGAGCGATGTCAACATAGACGGGCGCGCGATGCTCCGGGCTGGTCATTGTTGTCCGGTACTTCAGGATGCCCGTCAGCATTCCTGACAACAGGAAGAGACCGGAAGCGAGCAGGCTGATTTTGATTGCAAGATTCATAAAGGACCTCAAAAGAAAAAGCTTGCGAGGCTCGGAATGTGCTGGTGACAACTAAATCGCGCCGCGCTCCGGCGACAACCCGACAGCAACGGCGAACAAGACGGAATGCTCATCAGCCTGTCTGAGCCTGAACCACATCTGCTCTCTTAAGCTCATCACTGCCTGCTGCAAGTAAACGGCTGCCGATAACTCCGAAAGCTATAATCAGCATTAAATCGCCGCCGATCAATCCTATCAACAGACCAGCGATGCGGCCCATCGGAAAAAGTATCGCGCCTGCTGCGAGCGACAACGCAATCAGTGGACTGACGACGCCGCTGCGATAGAGACTGAAAGCGAGAATGAGTAAGCCCAGGGGGAAGAAGATGCCGATCATCTGTGTCGTGACGAACAGTTTTCTGCTGCCACGCATGAGTTCAACCGCTTGCGTCGAGCCAGCCTCAACGAGAACCGCCCGCACCCTGAACATAACCTGCATACTAGCGCCAGCCATCGCCCCGAAATACGCGCTGGCCCCGCCCGCAAACGCTAAACGGCTTCCTTCAGCTATGGCTAGATACGACAAGCCAAAAATCGCAGGCACAAACAAGACAAATGATACCCACATGACTACTGTCCCCTCAAAGCCCGGACCGCCGACGATCTGCATAATATCCGCTACGAGGAGCAGCAACGGAGCAAGGATTGAGCAAACACCCGCAATGCGAAGGAGTGAATGCTTGATATTGTTCATGCGCGTTTTGTCCTCCATACTTATTCTTCCAAATAACATCGGGACGATAGCGACCTAATGACCAGTCTGGCCGAGCGGTAAGAATTGCCGGGCAGCAACCAAGTTCTCGACGAAAGCCAGGCTAACCCACGCTCCGGCTGAATGAGTTGTTAGGCAACTTGGAAGCGGGACTTTTGGGACCCATCGAAGCATTCCTAAGAATGCTATGTATTTGAGCCACGCTCACGTACATGTTCTTCATCAAGTTGCCGCAAACGCGCCGCCATGAGATTAGCTCTCCCCAGATAGCCGACGAGACGATGGTGGTCTTGGCGGCTCACTACAGGCAACCGTCCAATATCATTACGCAGCATCTTGGTCACGGCATCATGTAAGATTTCATCCGGATAGGTGATGATCAAATCGCGGCTCCCGGCCTCTAAGACCGTCGTATTGCCGTCAGCTCCCGCGTCTAATGCGCGCAGGACATCGCCGCGCGTGATGATCCCGACCAGCCGCTCGTTCTCATCCACGATAGGCAAGCCCTGCCGGTCAGCCACTTGCGGGTCACGTTGCGCAATGCGATCTGAAAGCTCCGTTACCTTCATCTGTGCTGGAAGAGTGAAGACGTTCTCGTACATCACTTCACCGACGCGCACCACAGCGAGCGGGTCAACACTGTACTCACGCATAATATGATAGCCGCGCCGCGCCACCTTCTCCGTCAGGATTGAGCGGCGCAACATCAGCACCGTGACTCCGTGTGCGGCGATGCATCCGACCAGCAGGCCGGGCAGCAGCCTGATGTCCTGCGTCAACTCCAACGCGAAAACCATCGCCGTCAAAGGCGAGCGCATCGTCCCGCCCATCATCGCTGCCATGCTGATAACAGCCCACAGTCCCGCATCACCAATCGGGATGACTCTGGCTTCGACTGCGCCGAGCGCCGCGCCCATCATCAGCAAAGGCGCAAGCACACCACCCGAAGTGCCGGAACCGAGCGCGAGAGACCAGACCAGCGATTTGCCGATGAGAATGCCGATGAGCGCACCGCCAATAATCTCTCCGCGCAGCAGCCCGTGTATAGTTTCGTATCCGACGCCCAGCACGCGCGGTTCAATCAGCCCGCCGACGCCGACGCACAAGCCCCCGATGGCAGGCCACCACATCCAATGAATGGGCAATTTGGCAAACAGGTCTTCGCAAGCATAGACAAGAGTCGTCAACACACCGGAAGCAAGTCCAGCCGCGATGCCGACCAGAAAAGCGAAAGCCAACCCTTCTCCACCCAGCATCGCGTGCGGCGTAATTGGAAAGGTGGGGCCAGCGCCAAGGAGCGGAATGCGTAAAGCAAAAGCGGCGGCGGCAGCTATCGCCACCGGAATGAAGGAGCGCGGCTTCCATTCAAAGAGCAACAACTCAACAGCCAGCAGAACAGCGGCAACAGGCGCGGCGAAGATAGCGGACATGCCTCCTGCCGCGCCCGCCACGAGCAGCGTCTTACGCTCAGCCGACGAGAGATGAAAGCGCTGCGCGAAGAGGGAGCCGACCGCGCCTCCCGTCATGATGATTGGCCCTTCAGCGCCAAAGGGACCGCCCGTTCCGATTGAGATGGCTGAAGTGAGAGGCTTGAGCACAGCCACTCTCAACTCCATACGACTGCGGCCAAAGAGAATGGCTTCGAGCGCTTCCGGTATGCCATGACCTCTGATCTTCTCTGATCCGTAACGTGCCGTTAGTCCTATGATAAGTCCGCCAATAACGGGAACGAGTATGACTAAATAGCCCAGATGGTTTTTCTCGGGCGACTGGAAGACTGCCGAAAAACGTTGGTAGAAAGAGATGTTTGTAATAACTGCGATTAGCCACACCAACACATAAGCAACAACGGCACTGATTGCGCCGACAATCAGTGCCATTAATGAAAGAACAAGGATGCGTCTATCTCTAGTAAAGTCTGCCAGCCGATCTTCAACCCTTTCCGCCTTCTCGCTCACCTGATACCTCCCTTGAATTTGTTAAGTGAGATTATTTTATAATATTCAATAGTATGCTGCCTAACGCCGAAATTGAGCGGCGCGGGGCGAACCCACACAAGCAACACCGCAGGAAGAATGATGACAAATACGCTATTCCCGCGTCCGCTCGAATGACTTGTTAGATTTCGCCCCGCGCCTATAGC
>JBAWGU010000799.1:0-1677 GCA_049593215.1 Pyrinomonadaceae bacterium | reverse complement strand
TCGTGTTAGATGGCAGAGTGTCTGTTGTCTTAGGCACTTCCTTTGTCGGATTCGGCGTCGGGTTCGCTGCCGGAGGAAGCTTGGGCATCGCTGGATTGACGCGATCCGGCACGGGGCTTCCCTGCTGTGACGGAGCTATTTTTATTTCCGCTCCGCCAATCTTCTTTTCTGTCGCACCGGATTTTTTATCATCAGGAGGCGACGCGCTCACTGTCGGAGCAACAGGACGCGCAGGCAGTGTGCGATTGACAGGCGCGTTGGGCGTCTCGTTGGACGGGATTTCGCCTTGATTGACGATAGCTTTGTCAATCAGGTCGCTATTGGCCTTGCTATCGTGGCTAATCAGAATGCCGTCCTTGCTGACATCCACGTTTGCGTTGCCTGCAATCTGTTGCATGAGTCCGCCAAAGATGGAAGGACGCACAGGCTCAAGGACTTTCATTCTCTCAGGATCGGGCGTAGGAATCTGCGCGCCGATAGCTGTTAATTGGTCCTTAGCTTTCTCGGCATACTGGCTGTTTGGAAAGTCACGCACAATCTTTTGAAAGAACTTCGCAGCCTCGTCAGGCTCTTCTTCCTCGATGTAAGTTGCGCCGAGACGATAGAGAACTTCAGCCATATAAGAGAAGTGCGGATACTTCTCAACGACCTCGCGCAACCTTGACTGCGCGCCTTTCAAGCCGCCCTTGTGATTCTTGTAGCGGGCGTCGTAGTAAAACTGCGCGACCTGCAAGTTGTGCATGGCTAGATTCTCCTGAACTTCGTCAAGACGCGTCTGCACAAGTTGCCGCAACTGAGTTTGAGGAAATTGCTGAAGCAGGACCTTCAGGCGCACTTCAGCTTTGCGCGCGTGCGACACGTCGCGGTCAGAGAGGCCCATCTGCCGCATCTCCGCTTCCGCGACCTTGAGCATGGCGTCATCCGCGAGCGGGTCTGTCGGGAAGAAGGTCAACCAATCCTGATAAGCGGCTGCGGCCTGTATGAGCGCGCTCGTATCGCCTTCAAGATAGAAAGAGTCTGCGATGGCGAGTTTCGAGAGACGCAGGTAGGGCGAATCCGGATAGGTCGTGATAATCGTGTTGAAGAGCAGTCGGCCCGTATCCTGATTTCCTTTCCTCACTTCCTTCACGGCATCTTCAAACAGCACGCGGTCACGACCCGCCGCGACCGTTCCGGTCAGCTCCGCATACTTCTCGTCACCGCCACCGCCGCCGAGGAGACCGAACAAGTGACCCTTCTTCTTCTTTTTCGTAGCGGAGGCGGTCGTGGTTGGCGTGACACGCACGTTGCGCTGTGCGGCAGTGTCGCGCAAGCCCTGCTCAACGCGCGTGTTGAGGTCCGTAATGGAAGTCTCAAGGCGGTCGAGGATGGCCGCGTCATAACGCTCCGAGCGATCCTGCTTGCCGCGCACATCACTGACTTCGCCCAGAATCGAGTTGGCCTCTTTTTCCAATCCACGCAAACGCTCGCGCGGATCATCGGGAGCAGGCTTTCCGTTCTCGCCATTATCTCTGGCATTCATGGCCGCAATCGCACTGTTGAGCGAGCGACGCATCGCCTCAAGCCTTTGCCGCATCACCTCTATGCGCTGCGCGGGCGAGCCTCCGGCCTGCCCTTGCGCCCACACGGCCCCGGTCGAACTCAGAATCAAGATGGCGCACAGCAGCGCAACCATTC
>JBAWGU010000798.1:0-6227 GCA_049593215.1 Pyrinomonadaceae bacterium | reverse complement strand
AGGCAAAAGTGAGGCTGAAACCGGCATTTAATTAAAAGAGGTTTCCCCTGATTTTTGCCTTTTACCTTTTTACTTTTGCCTTTTTTTCCCGCGCACACTTTTAGCACAAAAAGAGTGTTGCAAAATCCTGCGCGCGCGGTTAGATTGTCGGCAGTTTAAACCTTAAGACAAGGCGGAGGTCTCCCCCGAAGCGGATCATGCGGGTTGCGCCTCTGCGTTAATTAATGCGTGGGAGGAAGAGAAAGTGCCGACTGGAACATGCCCCGAATGTGATGCTGATGTCCACGTTGATACGGACGCGGACAAGGGTGACATCGTCTCGTGCGAAGAGTGTGGGACTGATTTAGAACTCGTCGGACTCGATCCCGTCGAACTCGACATCGTTGAGGAAGACGATCTGGATGACGATGACGAAGAGGAAGAGTTCTAAAAACAGTTTTCAGTTTTCGGTTTTCAGTTAAGACAAAACGCAACTCTCAATGAGAAGCGTCTTCTCTACTTTTCTGAAAACTAAAAACCGAAAACTGAAAACTGCTCTTGTCACTTGTCACTGCTCTTGTACCCCGGGCGGCTCTGGCGGACTGTGAGGCCGCGCGGGGCTTCGATGCGAATGGTGTGAAAGCGTCCGTCGCGCCGTTTCTCTTCGGGTGGATAGTAGGCCAGCACGTATGCGGACGTGACCTCTTCGGCGAGCGCGCGAAAGAGCGGATCGAAATTCTTGTCCGTCGCATATGCGGTCGTCCCGCCTGTCAATTCCGTTAATCCACTAATATCAAGGGGCGTCGGCAAAGGCGTGCGCTCGGTTGAAGCCAGCAGCCGCGAGTAAGACGGGAGCATCACCGTATAGACGCTCACGTCTGCGGCGTTGGCGCGCTCAATCACTGTGCGCGGCGCAACCGTATCGCCAACAGGAAACCCGTCTGTCACAACCACCACCGCGCGCTTCATCAAACGACGCTCGCGCGTGCGCGGCGCATGGCGGACAAGCAGGCGGATGGCATCGTCAACTGCATCGTAAGTGTGTGTTGAGAGTCCGTTAGGCTCGCGTGCGAGGCGATCAAAGGCGCGTTCGAGTTTCGCCTGATCGCCGGTGAAATTCTGTAGCGTCTTGGCGCTCATGCCGAAAGTCATGATGGAGAAGAGCGCATCGCGCGAAGCGAGGTGCGTTGTGAAGATGCGCATTGCGCTGCGCAGCCGTTCAATCTCTTCTGCGGTCATGCTGCCGGAAATGTCTAAGGCGAAGACGATGGCGACAGGACGCTGTAGGCCGCCCCTGCGCTCAATCCCGAAAAACGAGATGGGCCGCTCCGCTCCGTCTTCAAAGAGCTTGAAATCTTCCTTCCGAAGATTGCGCACGGGCTTTCCTTCCATATCCGTGACCGTCACATCAACAGGCACGAGGTCCGTGTCAATGCGTACAACTTCGTCCCCGTCGTCTTGCCCTGCGGGCGGCTCAGCGCGGCGTGGTCTTGTTTGTTGCTGCTCCTGCGGCTGCTGGGCGGCGGCGATGTGTGTTGATGAAAGAAGAGCTATTGAGAGAGTCGCGCAACAGAGCAGGGCGAGGCATCGCAGGAAATCCGGAGCATGGAGCGATGGGGGAATTTTGGGGAAAAACATAAGACTGCTCTGACTACTAATTTCCGCTCCTGCTTAAGGTAAGCGTATTTCTAAAACGACGCCGGGAGACAGGAAGTTCAGCCGCGCCGGAGAGTATTTCCTGAGCGATGCGAAGCTCGGCCATGACGCGCACCTCTCTGCGCTGAAAACTGCCCGCGATATTTTTCGCGCGTTCAAAATCTATTTGAGCAAGAGAGGCCAACTCGCTATCGTACCCGTCAATGATGCTGCTCAAGTTGCTCGATGACGAGAGGAGTTCGCCCTGTTTGTAGTATTCCTGTTCAAAGCCGTTCAGGACTTCGGCGGCTGAGAGCATCTCGTTGAGTTGGCCCGCCAGCCCTTCGAGAATTCCAAAACTGCGCTCCGGCGCAAAAGAATTATACGCGCCTGCGATGTTAATTTGCACCTGTAGCTGATTATAATTCTCAGGCTTCTGGCCGACCATCGCCCATGCTTCTTCTAAGAATTGAGTCGCGCCCGTCTTATCATTCTTGCCCGCCGCGACCGTTCCAAGATGGACCAGCATGGTGGCGCGATCCACGCCGCGCAGTCGCGCGAGTAGCTGGTGCGCTTCCGCCAACTTGCCTTCGTTGCTCTTCTGCCAGAAGAGCTGGCTGTCAATATTCGCAATCATCTGCTGCCGCAGGGTCGCGTTCGAGATGTTGTCGTTAATAATCTGTCGCGCCCGCTCCACATTGCCATCACTGAGCGCGCGGCCCGCAGCCTGCTGAACCATCTCCGAGCGCATCTCCGGCGGAGCTTTCGAGGCGAGATCGAGCATCTCTTCGATAGAGCCTTTCTGCAAGAGTTCGGCATTCTCTTGCCAGAAGCGGCTGCGCGCATCGAGCGTGCGATTGAACTGCGCCTGCTTGCGCACCAACTGCGCGGCCTGCGAGGGCGAGAATTTTTCAATCTGAGGCATCAGGGGTTTGAGTCCGCTCAGGAGCGTCTGCGCGATACTGCGCTCCATCCATCTCGACTGGTCGGCATCCGCCGAACTGTTGACGGCGGCTGTCAGGACCAATTCCATCAGATCACGCACGGCTTGCGCGTCTGCAATGGGGCGCTCGCCCTTGTCGGAATCTGCATTCGGCATGAAGGCATGATTTGTGTGGAGCTGGCTCAGAATGCTGACGGCCACGCTCGCGGCTTCCTGATTTCTGAGCAGGTTTTCCGATTGCAGCTTCTTGATAATCTCGCTCAAGAGCCTTGCCGCGCCTTCCCTGTCTTTTTCAGAGATGTTGATCAGGATGCTATCGAGAGACGCGGAGACTCCTTTCGAGAGGCTCTCTTCTGCGAGTTGCAGGGCGAGCTTGGGGTCTTCTCTGGAAATTTGCTCGATCAGATTCATCTCAAGCTGTAGCTCGTAATCCGCCTGCTTGTAGCCGGTCTCCGCTTGAGGCTGTTGCGGAAGGCGCGTGGCGCGCAGGAATTCGAGCGCGAGTCGCGCGTCGCGTCGCGGCAGCATTTGCTGCATTATCTGGCGCAACTGCGACGGGGCTTGCAGGAGTTGATAATAGTTAGGGTCTGCCGGATCAATATCACCGATGAGTTCAACGAGAGCATCTGTTGCTTCTTTGAAGAGAGCGCGGGCGCGCTTCTCGTCGCGCTCCCAGAGCATGTCTGCCACAGTCGCCTTGATGCGTATGCGATTCTCCGGCAGCTTCAACCCCTGCGCCTCCGTCGCCACTTCTTCCAGCAGCGACGCAGCCTTTTCCTGAAAATCGCTCTTAACTTTCGGCGACTCGTCGCTTGTAGGCGAATCCTGCGCGCTCGCGCTCTGTGCTGCAATGGAAGAAGAAAGTAGAAGCGCGATGATGAGCGCAAGAGTAAGACGCTTGAAATACATACCAACCTCCGGAGAAAGATTTTCTGTATTAAAGAACGGTTGACCTGGCGGCAGATGCAAAAATAATGCTCGGCATTTTTCCCATGCTGCCCATCGTGCTGTCGGAGACTTGCGCTCTTAGATGCGCGAAGCGGGCAACACGATAGCTGCCGCAGGGCATCAATAATATTCTCGAACCGGGGCGGCGGGCGTCGAGCGTGCCTCTACGGTGCGTGCTACAATGGTCGCCACAGTCGCCCTGTACGCGTTCTCCCGTTTTCCATTAAATTCATGCAGAGAGAAGTTATGTATCTACGAAAATCGTTTGCGGCGTTCCTGCTGATTATCATGCTCGCTGCTGCCACAGCTTTCGCGCAGAAGACCGAAACGACGGGCGGCATCAAGGGCAAGGTGCGGGACGAGGACGGCAACGGGAAATCAGGCGTCACTGTGATTCTCAGGCAGGGCGAGCGCGAGTTGATGCGCGTGACGACGAACAGCAAAGGCGAATTTAATATTTCAGGGCTTGAGCCGGGAACTTACGGCCTGACGTTTCGCAAGCCGGGCTTGAGCGTCGGCACGCTTGAAGATGTCTTAGTGCGCGCTGGCAAGACGAAGGAGTTGCGCGACGGCTTGATTCTCAAAGTTGATGAAGGCTCGATAGCGTTCCTGCGCGGCAGCGTCTTCAATGAGAATGGACGCAGCGTTTCAAATGTGCGTGTTGAGATTGCGCGCGTCGCGGCAGACGGCGCGGTGAAAAAGTTTGACAGCCGCATCACGAACGAGACAGGCTCGTTCGTCTTTCGCCTGACGCCTGACGCGGCAACTTATCGCGTGACGGTTAAAGCAGGGAACTCGCAGCCCGTATCAAAAGACGTTCAGATAGACGGCCCGGCTGTCTATCGCGTTGCGCTCTCTCTGCCATCTTCCGCAAAGTGAGCCGTCTTCGCAAAGGCAAAAGTAAAAAGGTAAAAGGCAAAAGGAAGGCGGAAACCACTTTTAGAATAAAAAACTCACCTTGAGCGATTTAAATAAAAGTTTGGCTCCCCCTAACTTTTACCTTTTACCCTTTCACTTTTGCCTTTGCATTCCTCGCCTGTCCACGCGCTATTGCATACGTCTTTTAGAAGGATTATAAGTTCAAAAGATTAAGCCATGAGCGAACGCGACGAATTTCTGACTGCGCGACAACTCGCAGCCGTCCTTCAGGTGAGCGAATCCACCGTGCGCCGCCTCGCGCGCGAAGGGCGCATCCCTTCAATTCGCCTCACGCCGCGCCTCATCCGCTTTCATCTTCAATCCGTGCGCGACGCACTCGACGGCGCGCATCGCCTGCGCTCACGCCGCCCACAGGAAGAGTCGAACGGAGAGAATGCGCAACTCTCTTTCGCGGATTTGCTCTAAAGTGAATTGGTGTCTCAGGCGCGTTGCCGCATCGCTCTCAAAGCCGCAGTGAGATCAATCCATCGCCCATCCTTTTTAATAAAGACAGCAGGCTGGCGAATCTTAAACTGCCGCGCGAAGGTCGGGTTGGCGGCGAGAAAGCGTTTGACAGTCGCCTGATCGCCCGTCGCCACTCTCCACTTGCCGTCTTCACGCACCAGATATTGTTGCGCGACAATCTTGCCCTCGTTCTCAGCCGGACGATGCACGCGCCCATACATCACCGTATCAACCACTGCGAGGTCGCCAGCCATATGCACCTTGCCAATCTCCAGACGATCAAGGTCGTAGAAATCGCGCGTGCGCTTCAACGCGCTCGTGAACCGCTCGCGCGACATCTTTGACCTAGAAGAGTTGGGCAACATTTCGTAGAGCGAATCATACTGCCCCGACTTCAGTTGCTCGAAGACGCGCGAGACCACGCCGCGCACCTCCGTCTCGCCTGAGTCTGCGTAAGTGTGCTGTACGGGAAACGCCGCTAAGGCCAGCAGCGCGAGAAATAGAATTGCGTTACTTCTAATCTTCATCATGTTCTTGAGAATCGTCATCTTCCGTTTGGGTTGTATCGTTTGCGCCGCTCTTCTGTTTGAGCGTCTGGCGATAGCCGACAAACCATGCAACTACGCCGAGCGTCGCCGCCACGAAAGCCGCATCCGCATTCTGCCGCCAGAAGAAAAAGATTGCCGCCGCCGCAAGGCAGACTATAGAGACGATGGTCCAGATACGCTGCGTCAACATTAAACCAGAACCATTCGCCTACTTGACAGTCACCGCAACGGAAACGTCTATCGTGCCCGGCCTGTAACAGGCTTGATCGTCGCAAGCCTGCACCTGCAATTTGCCTTTGAGCGTGTGCGCGCCCCTGGTCGTCGTGCTCGCAGCGCGCAGAGGGAGTTTCACCACCGCTTCGCTCTCATACACGGCGAGCGGCTTTTCCGAAAAAGAAAATTTCTTTGTGACAGGACTTGGATAGACAGGTTTATCCGGCGTGATTCCTTCAGCAGCTTCAAACTTCGCTTCCGTCGGAATCAGATATTTCTCTGTCGCCGGATTAGCGTTGACATGATAGCCGCCGGAAATCAACAGCTTCAAATCCGCTTCACCGGAACCACCCGCAGGAATTTCAATCGCCTGCGCCGTAACTTTCACTACATCCGTTGAAGTAATTCTCGCCGTTCCCGCAACGGGACTCTGTTCAGTTGATGCGGGCGTTGAAGTAGAAGTGCTCGACTGCGTGTTTGTCTGCGTGGTCTCTTTTGATGAGCAGGCAGTGAAGAATAGAAAAGTGAGAATGACTCCGATGAAAAATTTTGTAGGGGCAGGGCTTGTCCCTGCCCGC
>JBAWGU010000797.1:0-1763 GCA_049593215.1 Pyrinomonadaceae bacterium | reverse complement strand
GCCCCCACCCTAAGGCCACGAGTCCTCACCCCTCGCGACCACTTCGCCCAACGGGGAGTCGGGCGCAGACAGATTATGCACCACTCGCCCAAAACTTTCAACTAAGAGTTTACCCGAAAATATTTTTTTCAAATAAGCAAATTATATACAATTCATCACCGACTTTGATGCCTCGCTCAACTCTTAAACTCAACTTTGCGGCTCGCTTTTTCCTGACTTTTCTTCTCGCCCTTCTACTTTCCCTGCTTGTGGCAATTCTGCCTTCCAAACAATTACGCCACAACGATTGCGAACGCCGTCGTGCGTCTTTAGCCGAAAGACGGCGTAAATTTCAGACTTGAGATTTGCGGCGGCATGGCACGAACGTTGCTCCGGCGGTCAGGTTGAGCGAAGGCTGGATTTGGCTATTAGGCGGCGATGTTTAAGGAAGCCCCGTGCCCGCGCTCAAACTCTAGAGTTCATAGTAGATCAATGATCTAACTCGCCGCCTCTCGCGGCACAAATCTAAAGGAGAACCCAACAGTGAAAAAATTAAGTATCGTTCTGGCTCTCGTTTCGGTCTTCTGCTTCGGCAGCATCGTCTTCGCGCAGAACGCGAACAGCAGCACCACAATGACGAATGATTCATCAGCCTCTATGGCTGGCAGGAAGCATGGCCGCCGCCATAGCCGTCGTCATGGTCGTCGTCATGGCCGCCGCAGCACGAAGGCCAACGCGACTACAGGCAACGCTAATAAATAGTCTTAAATAACGCGCACACTTTCAGGGTGTGCGTTCTCTGTTTTTGACAACCGTGTGAAGGGTTGACGATTTTGTTTTCAACTCCTTCACCGGGCCGGTAACAAACGGGTATCGCAGGCGGCGCGGCCCAAAAGCCTTTGCCAACTGCGTACGAGAGAGGGTGCGGTTATAATGAGGAGATAGCCGCACCCTTCTCTCTTTTTATTGCGCGTGGGCACAGAGAGACGTGCGTGAAACGCGCAATTTTTGTTAAGAGAATTTTTCATACGCTATTTTGACCGGAGAGAAAGAGGAAGGCTTAAAGGTGCGAGAAAGAGGCGGCGCGGTCAAAGCTTTGGCACGGTTGCAAACGCAGAGCGCAGCCTTGCGCGGCAAAGCTCTCCTGCTCTCGCTCATGCTTTTGACAGCATTCTCTTCATGTACATCGAGGCCGGTCGAAGAGGTTGTAACCACGGATGCCAACCGCGCTTCCGCGCTTCCACCAGGCGCAGAGCCAATCGCCATTGCGCCCGATTTGCCCGCGCGCGACGAGAACATAGAAGCCGCAGGCGATCACATCGCGGAAGCCATTACTTATCTGAACACGCGTCGGCGTGATCGCCGCGAGAAGGCTCTCGGCGCGCTCAATCAGGCGGAGGCTTCGATGAACAAGGCTTTGCGCGCCCGCCCGCATGACGATCAGGCGCGAACGGCTCTGCGCGGCGTGCTCAAAGATTTGGACGCAGCCCAGCGCGTAGTCCAACGCGGCGTCAACGACTCCACAGTGACCAGACAACTCGCCACTCTCAACAAAGACATAGATAACCTCCAACTGCTCCCTGTCTCAGACCAGCAAGCCGACGAGACAGAAACAAGTTCAACGGAAAAATCGCAAGAGAAGGGTGAAAGCGGGAAGCAGCAATAGTGTCCAATTGATGTAAGTTCAAAATATTATATCAACCATCTGCTTGCCGTGATTTACGTGCGGGATTTTCGATGAGTACGTTGGAAGCAATAGATTTTTGTAAGTCTGATAGTGAGTG
>JBAWGU010000796.1:0-3123 GCA_049593215.1 Pyrinomonadaceae bacterium | reverse complement strand
CTCATCGCCGCCCGTGACGACTTCTATCACCTGCGCGTTGAAGTTTGCAAAGCGATTGTCCGTCAAACGAATCTGATCGAAGCTGAGTTGGAGTTCGGCTGTGCCTTTAACTTTGCCTGCGCGCTTCACTTGTGTCACGCGGCCCGTGAGCATAGCGCCTTGATACTCCTGCGGCTCAACGACGCGCGCTTCAAACCTGTCATCGCGCTGGCTCGCGTCCGTCGAGAGATTCGTTAAAAGCTCAACCGTCATCACAGTGCCCGAAGGAATCGTCACGACCGAGTTTGTCTGAACAGGCGCGTTCGTGGTATCGGGAGCGTTAGTCGGCTCAGGATTGTTTTGAGTTTGAGGGGCAGTAGAGTCGTCGTTCTGCGCGTTGTCCACGCCGCGCCTTCCGATGCCCGCAGGGATGGTCGAATCAAAAGTGCGGCCTTCGTATCCGGCGATGTAGCCGGATTCAAACCCTTGCTGGTAACCGTCTCTATAATCTTCCAGAGTGCCGTAGCTCTTATTATAAGCGCGGTTCGCGTTCTGGTAATCTTCCTTGTTGCTGTAACGCTTAGTCGCGTTCTGTGCGATGTCCTGCACTCCGGCCTGATAGCCGTCCGAATAGCCTGTGCGATAACCGCGCTCAATCGCGCCCGTTGACTGTTGCGTGCCGGTTTGATTTTGCGCGCCGGCGCTTGAGATCAAAGGGAGAGAGACAAGCGCGAGGGCAAGCGATAATGTAAAGAAGCGTGTAAGATGTTTCATCAACCATCCCTTTCTTAAATTCTGCATAGGGGAATTTTCCAATCGCAATCAACCTGTCAGACCATCAACACGTCTGATGCTAACACTCATGCGTTGCAGGCCACAAACTTTCAAGCCGCTTGACGCCTCAACTAACGAGCCATAGACTCATTAAAGCGCGACCATATTCGTTAAGACTCAGTGTTGATGCTCGAAAAAATTAAGCGGAACGCCCGGATAGCAACGTTCTCAGCATTCTCTGATGCCGGGGCCGCCTTTACAGGTTGGCAATGCGACATAAGAATTAACAGGATAGACAGGATGAACAGGATAAAGAAGAAATGCTGAACGCGAAACGATGAACGATGAATGGAAGATGAAACGTTTGCTATTCATCATTCGTCATTCCTGCTTCATCGTTTCTTTATCCTGTTCATCCTGTCCATCCTGTTAGAATTATTTGTTTTAGAGATGACTGTGCTTCACAGAGTTTATCTTGATAACAGCGCGACGACGCCCGTTGATACGCGCGTGGTCGAAGCGATGCTGCCATACCTGACGGAAAAGTTTGGCAACGCATCGAGCGTGCATTTCTTCGGGCAGGAAGCGCGTTCTGCTATTGATCGTGCGCGGCGCGAAGTTGCAGCCCTCACGGGCGCGCGTCCCAACGAGATAGTCTTTCTCTCAGGCGGCACAGAGGCCAACAACCTCGCCGTGCGCGGCCTCGCCGAAGCTTCCCTTACTTACGGGCGACACATCATCACTTCTGAGATTGAGCATTCGAGCGTGCGCGGCATCTGCGAGAGTCTGGAGAAACGGGATTGGGAAGTGACGCGGCTGCCCGCTTACGAGAACGGCATCGTGCGCGCAGAAGATGTGCGCGCGGCTCTCAGGGAAGACACTGTGCTTATCACCCTCATGCTCGCCAACAACGAGATCGGCACCATTCAACCTATCGAAGAGATTGGCGCGCTCGTGCGCGAAGAGCGTGAGCGCGGGCGCAGGCATTTGCGGCTTCACACGGACGCGGTGCAGGCCGCAGGGCGCATTCCTCTCGATGTTGAAAAACTCGGCTGCGACATGCTCTCACTCTCTGCGCATAAGCTCTACGCACCGAAGGGAGTTGGTGCGCTGTTTGTGCGACGCGGCGTGCGGCTCATCACGCAGAATGTCGGCGGGCATCAGGAGCGCGAGCGTCGCGCCGGAACGGAATCCGTCGCGGGCATCGTCGCCTTTGGCAAGGCGGCAGAACTCGCGCGTGTTGAATTGGAAGAACGCACAGAGCATGTGCGCCGTTTGCGCGACAGGTTTGAGGCGGGCGTTCAAGAGCGCGTCGAAGAGATTGTTTTCAACGGAGACCGTGAACGCCGTCTCTCGCATCTCTCAAACATTTCGTTCCGCTACATCGAAGGCGAGGGCTTGCTCATCAATCTGGACTTGCAGGGCGTTGCGGTCTCGACAGGCTCCGCCTGCTCTTCCGGCTCGCTTGAGCCTTCGCCAGTGATACGCGCTCTTGGCCGCAACGACGAACTCGCGCGCGGCTCGATTCGCTTCAGCTTCGGCAAAGACAATACGGAAGAGGATGTTGACTACGTGCTCGAAGTCCTCCCGCGCGCCGTCGAAAACTTGCGCCGCCTTTCTCCGCTCTATCAAAAAGCTCTGGCCGAGCGCGCCTGCGCCATCACTTAGCAAGTAGCGAAAAAGAAATTAACAGGGATAGACAGGATAGACAGGATAAAGAAGAAACGATGAATGCAGAACGCGGAATGATGAATGGAAGACGAAAAGCTTTCTATTCATCGTTCATCGTTCCGCATTCATCATTTGATTTTATCCTGTCTATCCTGTCCATCCCTGTTAATTATGCTTTGTATTTCTTGTCTGTCTGGTGTTGGAGATTCAAGGCTGATTTGCTACTACAAGAATCATGATGCCCGCTAAAAACAGACCCAGCACGAGGAACAGCAGTCCCATCGCAAACATACATCCCGGAACGAACCAGAGCGATTGAGCGCTATCAATCTCAGCTTGCTGCGGATTGCGTTGGTCATAAAGAACGCCGACCGTTTGCCCTACGGAGTAGCTGGCGGGATTGCTGCCGACAGATGATTGAAAGGTTACGGGCTGGCCCGATGCGGCAGTAAATTGCACTTGAGGATAATAGAGATGTCCGCTTTTACCCATGCCGGTTATGAGCGCGCTCACCACGCCTGAAGCGTTGGACGAGTTAGCAACTTGCCGCCGCACTTTCAAAAAAGAGACAATGCTGCCGACCAGCACGGCGAAACCTATCAAGGCGAACAGCAAGCCTATGACTATCGGGATTCCCATACGGATTTCCTTCCGCTATCTGTTGTTTGCTGAATGGCGAAGGCGCGGCGAGTGTAGTCT
>JBAWGU010000795.1:0-4660 GCA_049593215.1 Pyrinomonadaceae bacterium | reverse complement strand
CGTGTGGGGATGCGCCGGTCAGTTTCTTGAAGAGGCGCGCGAAGTGAAAGGGAGAGAGATGTGCGGCAGAGGCAATCTCTTCGAGGGGAAGGTCGCGGTTAAGATGAGCGTGCATCAATTCGACGGCGCGACGTATGCGGCGATCAACGAGTCCGACGCGCGAGAGTTCCATCTCGGCAGAACGCTTCATGCTCGCATACGAGCGCAGTAGATGCACGACGATCTGGTCAATGAGAGCGGCGATGACCATCTCCTGCCCGGCCTCTTCCTGCTTTAGCTCATCAGCCAGATCGCGCGCCAGCCGCGTGAGGCGTTCATCTCGCGCAATCTTGCTGGTGCGAAAGGCTACGCTGGTGCCTGTTGCCATCTGATGTGTGCGAATGGCGCAATCGAGGACGAAGGATGACGAGAGCGTGAGCGATAAAAATTCCGCTTCACGCGCGTTCGCGCTGGCAGACGAGCCGGGCGAAAGAAGCAACGCTTCGCCTTCGCTGATTTCGCAAGGCTCGTCTGCGATGTGACAGGAGAGATTTCCTTTGAGGATGAAGAGAGCCGCATAGTCTGCGCGTGGCTCGCTCATCCAACGCGCACGGCGAATGCGGCGATAAGAGATGGCGTATTGAGGCCGTATGAAGACCCTATCAATCTGCGCTTGCCTGTGATCCATTAAATGAATTGAACACTGAGGCGGGCCAACTTGCAAGACTCAAAGGTTAATCGCCGCTCGCGCGCCGCGAGATCATTGGAGCGGGATTGTTTGTGATAATGGCATGGATGCCGAGAGCCTGAGCGCGCCGAATCCAGCCGGGAGCATCAACTGTCCACACTACTGTTTGAAGTTTGTGCCGGTGCGCTTCCGCCACAACGCGCTTTGAAACAAGCGAGCGATGCAGAGAGATTTCATCAGCTTTGCATGAGAGCGTTTGCTGAATCATACGGCGTGTTGACGGCAAGGGGCGTGCGAGCTTCGGCTCAAAAAGCGCGGCGGTCTTAATGCGCGGCTCTATCTGTTTAATCTCTAAGATTGAGCTGTGCAGGAAGCTCTTGACGACCACGCGGTCAAAGAGATTGTGCGTGCGAACAAGCGAAGCGACGGCTGCGGTTAACGCTGCGCTCTCTTCTGCCGCGCATTTCATCTCAACGTAGAGCAGGTTTTCATTGGTTCCAAAAAGTTCAAAGACTCGCGCCAGCGTGGGCACTCTTTCATTTGCATACTCTGCGCGCGCTCTCTGCGGATGGCGCAGGTTGAACCATGTCCCTGCATCTACCTCGCCCAACTCTGAAGAGTTGAGACTGATAATCGCTTCATCTCTCAAGCCTGTGCGTTTGAGCGTCGCATCGTGTAGCACGACAGGCACGCCGTCGCGCGCGAGCCTTACGTCAAATTCGATGCCGTCCGCTCCGTCTCTGAAGGCGCGGCGGAAGGCGGCAAGCGTGTTTTCAGGCGCGAGCGCTGAGCTTCCGCGATGTCCGATGATGAGAGGCGTGCTGTTCAAACATTATCGCGCGGCCTGCGCGGGAGCGTGGTTAGAGAAACTCTTGAGCTTTACTTCGAGCGTGCCCATCTCAGTGCCCACGCGCGCGCGCACAGGGATGTGGCGGGCGTCGTCTGTAAACCAGATGGACATAGAGCCTTTGGATTCAATCAAACGCCCTTCGCCGAAAATCTCCGGGTCAACCCGCACGACCTGCACTTTGCCGAGCACGGTCTTCATCTGCGTCTTCTCGACAACTTTCACAGGCAGGCGATAAACGTGGCCCGAATCCGTGACGCTAATCTCAAAGCTACGGCCTACTTCGAGCGGCTGCGTGCGTATGTAATAGAAGATAGATGCGATGTCTTGAACGGGCGCGTTGAAATCCGCAGTGACAATGCGCGGAGGGCGCGTGTCGTTTCCGGGTTCACGCTCGGTCCATGTGAGCTTGCCTGTCGTCTTATCGAAAACTGTTTCGCTCACGCGATGACGGTTGTTCTGATCATCAACTTTGTTCGTTTGCAGAACTGTGAAAGAGCCTGGCTCAACAGTGGATTCAATCTTTTGGTGAAAATTCAGCTTGAAGAGTTTTGTCAGCAGCCCCTTCGACTGCGCTTCTCCGCGAAAGACGAGCAGGGGCATCGTTGCGTTCTCATTGTCGCTGGATTTTACAAGCGCGGTTTGCGGAGTGCGTTGAGCCGTGAAACGAATCTCCGCGATGCTCACGTTGCGCAAGAGCAATCTTGTCAGCTTGCCCTCGTAAACAAGCTCTTCCGTCGTTTCGAGCGGCGCAGAAGACGCGAGCGCGCTGCCCTGCGTTTGTGCGAAAGCGTAAACAGACCAGAGCGAAAGCGCAAAGGCTAAAATCGAAAAGAGAAGAACACGCCGTTTCATAACTTCATTCAACGAACGAACACTGATTTCAGGACCAGCAGAAAAACGGGCCTGAGTGCCAGCAACCCCAGAGCTACAATCACACCCAACGCCGCGCGATACTCGCGGTAACGCATGTACAAACTTGCGTCAAATTTCACCGCGCCCGCGCGCTCGTCTCTGTGCGGGAGAAGGCTCGGAAAAAAGAGTGGGACGGCGCGAGCGTAAGCTTTGTAATCCTCGCCAAACAGCTTTGCGAGGTCCGCACCTTCGACGCGCATGACGGGCAAATAGATGCCTAAGAAGAGAGCGATGAAGAGGACTGCGAGCAGAGGTTGAGCCGCCGCGATGGTGAAGCCGAGACCTAAGATGAAGCTGCCGAAGTAGAGCGGATTGCGCGTGTAGGCGTAGGGGCCGGAGGTGGCAAGCTGCGAGTTTTTTCTGATGTGCCCGGCGGACCATGCGCGAATCAGAAGACCGAGCAGGGCGAAGCTGCCGCCGACAATTAAAGTCCACGTGCGCGGCTTTGCGAAAACAAAAAAGAGCGCGGCGCAAAGGAAGCCGAGCGGCACGCGCCAACGCTGCATCCACGTTCCGCCTCTACGCGCCAACTGTCGTCTCCCTGATTTCCAACTCGCCCGCGCGCCGCAATCTCTCGCCCGCAGCCTGAAGAACGCGCTCGACTTCTATGTCCATGCAAATCCATTTCGAGCATGAGCGGCGGTGGCAATCAACGCGGCAATCAATCTCCGTTCGCTCGACGCAAATGTCTTCCACGCGCGGGCTGCCGTTGCGCCACCACTCAGTTGGACCAAAGAGGCCAACGATGGGCGTGCCTGCTGCAACCGCAAGATGCGTCGGGCCTGTGTCGCCGCCGACATAAAGACTAGCGCGACGGGCCAGCGCATAGAAACCTTTCAAAGAGAGATTGACCGCACGCGCCTTGCCGGATTTGCTTGCGCCGAGAACTGTGTCAACCAATTTCTGCTCGCCCGGCCCCTTTGAGATAATCGAGTGAAGACCGTAATGGGTCCATAATTCATCCGCGAGCCTGCCGAAGCGTTCCGCGCTCCAAAGCTTAGTAGGCCACCCGCCGCCCGGATTCAAAATAGCAAACCTCTCATCATCTTGAATGGCCGCTTCAGCCTCCATCTCATGCTCGCGTGTCGTAGCAATAGGGAACTCAAACTCGTTCGGATTGTGAGGCACAGGAACACGCAAAGCTCCCGCGACTAGGGCCAGAGCTTTTTCGATGACGTGAGCGCGCGCAGGGACGTTGACCGCTTTGGTCAGCAAAAGACGGCTCGCAGGCTCTCTCAGAGATTTGCGCGCGTAGCCGTAGATGCGCGCGGCTCCTGAGAGCCTTGCGATGGTTGCCGATTTAAGAAGTCCTTGAAAATCCAGTGCGGCGTCGAAGGACTGGGCGCGTAGCCGACGTAACTGCTGGCGCGGTGCCAGCAGCGTCTCCCCAGACACCGGCCAGCGCCTCAGTGCCTTCGTGTCCACTTCGATGAGGCGATTCAAAAACGGGTTGTCTCTCAAAATTTCTGCGGTCCTGCGCTCGACCACCCACGAAATCTCCGCCCCCGGCATCGCGCGCCTCACAGCCGCCAGCGCAGGCAGCGTGTGAACGATGTCCCCGATGCTTCCGAGTTTGACGAAGAGAAGTCTCATTAGTAAATGGTAAATGGTAAATGGTAAATAGACAAACGCGATTGTCTTTTCCATTTATCATTTACTATTCACCATTAACCCGCCTTATCATTTCCGTGCTCGAATGATCTTTCGGGTCGCCGACAATAGCGACGCGCCCGCCGTAAGAGCGTACCACATCGCGTTCGGGCACGGTCTCTTCCGTATAATCTGTGCCTTTGGCATGAACATCCGGGCGAATGGCGCGAAGGAGCGCTTCGACCGTCGGCTCCTGAAAGATTGTGACGAAATCAACGGCGCGCATGGACGCGATAAGCTCAGCACGTTCGCGCTCAGGGATGAGCGGACGACCCATCCCTTTAAGGGCGCGCACCTGCTCATCCGCGTTGATGCCGACCACCAGCACGTCGCCGAGCGCGCGTGCGCCTTCGAGGTAGCGTATGTGCCCGACATGCAGCATGTCGAAGCAGCCGTTGGCGAAGACAATTCGCGCGCCGTGCTTTCTCGCAATCGCCACACGCGCAATCAAACGGTTGCGGTCAAGAATGCGCGACGCTGCATTAGGTCTTAGTTGTTCGTCAGACGAGGCCATATTTGCATATTAAGCTAGACTGGCATGTCAACCAGTTGGTTCACGCAAAGGCGCAAAGACGCTAAGA
>JBAWGU010000794.1:0-5743 GCA_049593215.1 Pyrinomonadaceae bacterium | reverse complement strand
ACTGCGCGCTGCGTTGCAACCGTGTAAATAACTTCGCCATTCTTTCGTTGCGTCTCTGCGGCTTGCGGCAAAGTGGCATCGCGCTCCTGCTGCTCACGCGCTAACTCTTCACGCACGGCCTCTGCCGCCTCCTGCGCGCGCGGACTCTGCGCAATCAAATCAGGCATCGCCTTAAACTCTGCATCCGGCGTCACGTTTAAGTCCGGCAGAATCTGCTCGGCAATCTCTTTGAAGACGGGCGCTCCCACGTCGCCGCCGTGATACGCGCCGACAGGCTCATCTATCACGACGATAATCACGACAGCAGGATTCTCAACCGGCGCAAAGCCTACGAACGAGCCGATGTATTTCGTCTTTGAATACGTCTTCGTCTTCGGATCAATTTTCTGCGCCGTGCCCGTCTTGCCCGCCGCCGAATAACCGTTGAGTTCCGCTTTCGTCGCCGTGCCGCCTTTCAATGTCACGCCCTCAAGCATCCCGCGCAGAGACTTCGCAGTACTCGCGCTAACGACGCGCGTCTCTGCGGGCGATGTACGAAACACAGTTTTTCCACTCGCATCACGAATCTCGCGCACCAGATGCGGCGAGACTCTCACGCCGTCATTCGCCAGCGTGCCGAACGCCGCAGCCATCTGCAAAGGCGTTACGCCAACCTCCTGACCAATCGCAATCGAACCGATGGAAGACGGCTGCCAGCGCGCAACGGGGCGAAGCAATCCGTTTGTCTCACCCGCCAACTCAACGCCCGTGCGCGAGCCGAACCCGAAGCGGCGCATAAATTCGTACATCGAATCATCGCCAACGCGCACGCCCAACTTGATCGCCGCAACGTTGCTCGATTTCGCCAGAGCTTCCGAAAGCGTCAACGTGCCGAACGCGTGATGATCGTGGACCAGACGGCCCGCCACTGTGATTGCACCCATCTGGCAATCAATCTTGTCTTCAGGCTTCGCTAAGCCCCGCTCAATCGCCGCAGAGTACGCGACGATCTTAAAAGTCGAACCCGGCTCGTAAATATTTTGCAGCGCACCGTTGGCGCGTGATTCAGGCGAAGCTGTGCGCGCATCGTTCGGATTAAATGTCGGCGCGTTTGCGAGCGCGAGTATCTCGCCCGTGTGCGGGTCAAGCACAATGGCTGTGCCCGACTTCGCGTGCGTTCTCTCAACCGCGCTCAAGAGAGCTTGCTCGGTTCTATATTGTATGAGCGCGTCAATCGTCAGGATTAAAGACTGGCCCGGATGCGAATCAACCGCGAGGCTGTCGTAAGAACGGCGATGCGCGTCAGTCTCTACGAAGAGCTTGCCCGGCTCGCCTTTAATCTTTTCGTTATAGACCTGCTCGATGCCGCCGAGTCCGTCTTCGTCAAGTCCGACAAAGCCCAACACATGCGAAGCAAGCTGCCCGTTCGGATAGAAACGCTTAGGCTCTTTCACAGAGTAGATGCCTTCGAGCTTCAAGGCATTGACGGCAGCAGCCTTTTCATCATCAAGCTTGCGCGCAATCCATGTGAACTTTCGATTTGCCCCGCGCGCTTCATTCAAACGCGACGCGAGAACTTTTCTGTCCACCTCAACCAGAGGAGCAAGGCGTGCCGCCACTCCCTCCACATCCGTTAGCTCGCCCGGAACGGCAAAGAAAGATTCAGTGTTGACGCTGCGCGCGAGTTCGCGCCCCTGCCGGTCAAGCAAGAGGCCGCGCTCGCAGCTCACGGCGATGGAATCCTGCTGTTGCACACGCGCACGCTCACGCAGCCAGTCGTGTTCGACTGTTTGCAGATAGACGAGTCGCCCCCCGATGACCAGCATCCATCCGGCAAGCACAAAGCTAACAATCATCGCACGGCGGCGCGATGTGTCAGGGCGTGCTTTCATTTTGCTGGCGGAGCGTGCGCGCATTCCGTTTAAAATTCTGCTCTGGATTTATGCGTGCAGGTTTTCCTCTGAGATGCCTGCACACAAGAAAGTGGAAAGCCTGAAACATTTCAAAAGACGCGAGGGAGAGAGTGTGCGACGCGCCGCGTGCGCGCCCCGTTTGTGATCTTTAGTTTCAATCCAACGTGTCATCTAATCAGCCGGGATGCGGACGAACTGATGAGCGCGGGAGCAACGCGCTGCTGCTGCCCTGCCCCATCAACGCTCTCTGATTGCGCAAGCTGCGACGGTTGAATCTGCTGCATTCCAATCTCGCGCGCCGCGCTCTCAAGTTGCGCAGGCGACGCGGCCTCTTCGCGTGCCAGAAGCAGTCTGTGCTGCTCTTCCAAAAGTTGATCGCGCTCGCGGCGCAGCTTCTCGCTCTTGTAACCGTAGTCAACTGCCGTGAAGTGCTGCCCCGCCGCATAGACAAAGCCGCCCGCCAGAAACAGGCCGCACAAGAGAAGCATTGCGAGGCGCGCGAGCACGCGCAAATCGCGCTCACGATGCACAACATAATTCTTTTGATTGATGGGTACTCTTCTCATTCTGGGTTCGGGCCTCTAACTACTTCAAGATTGGGTCAAAAGCAGGGGGAACAACTAATCGGAAATTTCTCAATGCTTATTCAAGTTTGCGACACGCGCGAAGCTTCGCACTTCGCGCTCGCGGATTCTCATTCACTTCCCTTTCGTCTGCCACGACGGGTCGCCGCGTCAGAATCTCAACCGCGCGCCGCGCCCCGCATGAGCAAACAGGCATTCGCGGCGGACATTCGCAATAACCTGAGAGTCGCCTGAGCGTCTGCTTGACGATGCGATCTTCAAGCGAATGAAAACTGATGGCGGCAAATCGTCCGTTCGCGTGTAAAAGATCAATGGCCGTTTCAACGAACCGGCCCAAGCCTTCGAGTTCATCATTGACGGCGATGCGCAGGGCTTGAAACGTGCGCGTCGCCGGGTGAATCTTGTCCGTCCTGCGATAGCCAACGGCGCGAGCGACAAGTTCTGCCAGCTCACGCGTCGTCTCTATAGGTTGCCCTCGCTCTCTCTTTTCAACTATCCAGCGAGCAATCCGACGAGAGCGCCTCTCTTCTCCATACTCGAAGATGATGCGCGCAATCTCTTCTTCCGAAAGATGCGCGAGCAGTTGAGCCGCAGTCTCTTCCTCTCCGTGCGCGTCCATACGCATGTCAAGCGGCGCATCCTGCCGAAAGCTGAAGCCCCGCGACGCTTCATCAAACTGAAGCGACGAAACACCGAGGTCAACCAGCACGCCGCTCAAACTCCCTGCGCCCGCCGCTTCAACCACTCGCGCGATGTCGCGGAAGTTTCCATGCACCGCGCGAAAGCGTGCTCCAAAACGCGCGAGCCTTTCGGTCGCAAGCTTGAGCGCGTCTCGGTCTCGGTCAATGCCTATGACATGCACATCATCCGAAGCTTCAAGCAGCGCCTCGCTGTGTCCGCCCAGACCGAGCGTGCCATCAACGAAGAGGCCGCCGCGCTCCGGCGCAAGCATCTCAATCGTCTCTCGTAGCAGCACGGGGCGATGGGGCACGCCCTTGCCCCCCTCAGGCGCGACCATCGCCACCGCCCCGTGATCTCAAAGAACTCAAGAACACTGCTTTCAAATCCCCAGCCTTGCAATCGCCGATTCGTCCTCTTCCGTGTAAGGGTCTGAGAGCAGGCGTTGCTGAAATCGCTCAAGCTCCCAGACCTCTAAATATGTCAGGTAGCCAAGCACGGCCACGTCGCCTATGACGCCTGCGCTCTTACGCAGAAGCGGGTGAATGAGCAAGCGGCCCTGCCCATCCATCGTTGTCTGCTGGCCGTAATAATTGGTCCTGTCAAGGAACTTGCGCCGCGCCGGGTCCATCGAAGGCAGCAGCGACAAACGCTGCTCTATGGATTCCCATTCCGGCAGAGGGTAAATCCGAACGCTCTCACCCGCCAGGCTCGTCACGTAAAACTCTGCGCCGTGCTTCTCCTCCATCAAACGGCGAAAAGGGGTGGGCACCTTGAGCCGCCCCTTGTTATCTATCCGCGCCGTGTAATTTCCTCGTAACATAGGGTTTCGGCAGATAGAGCGGGACGAGGACTGCTTAAAACCTCTAGTAAAACTTTAATGAACTGGCACAAGTGCTCTGAAAAGCCCACTTCTGACCACTTTTCTCCACCCGCCGCGCATACTACGCCCCTCTGTAAAGGCTGTCAAGAGTAAAAAAAGTGTCAAACATATATTTTTTAAGCACGATATGGTGTACTAACAGCAGCAAAGGCTTAAAGGCGAGAGTGCTTAAGGGCGTTTCGGTTTACGGTTATGCGTGGCAGAGCAAGATGCCAGCGCCCCGAAATCAACGCTCATTATATATAGCCAAGCGCGGGCGCATCATGTATAGTCTGGGCCATGCCTTTTTACAGAATTGATTCGGGGCAAAGGGCAGACTGAACAGATGCTCTTGGGCGAACTCCTACTTTTCGGCGTGCTGGCGGCTCTTGCCAACCTGCTGGGCGGTTTTTTGCTTGCCTCCTCCATGGCTCATCGCCACGACCAGCGTTTCCTGAAATATCTGGTCGCGCTCGGCGCGGGCTTCATGCTGGCGGCAATCTTTATTGAGATTGTGCCGGAGTCTGTCAGCATCTGGACCAGCAAGATCACGGGGAAGACTGCGGCAGAGGCTGTGCTGTGGCCTATGACGCTGCTGCTCGCGGGCTATCTGCTCCTGCAACTCTTTGAGCACACCATTGCGCCGCATTTTCACTTTGGCGAAGAGACGCATCCTGAATCTGTGATACGCCCTTCGGCTGCTTACACGGCGATTGGCGGGCTTTTGATCCACACGTTTTTCGACGGAGTCTCAATCGCCGCCGCCACGCTCGTTAATTTCAAAGTGGGCCTGCTGGTCTTTATTGCCATACTTCTGCACAAAGTTCCTGAAGGTTTTACGGTAGCTTCGATCATGCTGGCTTCGGGCCGCTCTGCGTCAAAGGCGCGCATGGCGACGCTGGCGATTGGAGCGGCGACACTTGCGGGAGTGTTTGGAGTTGCGCTGCTCAGGAACAGAGTTCATGACGCAGTTTCTTACGCGCTTCCCTTCTCGGCAGGCGTGACGCTTTACGTTGCGGCGAGCGATCTCATTCCAGAGGTCAATCACAAGGAAGAGAAGAACCCTATGGTTTCGATTGTCGTATTTGGTGGTGTGGCTCTCTTCTACATATTGCATCTGTTGATTGAAGGATGAGCGCGAGCGAAGTTGATGAAGAAGATGCTGGCCCGAAACGGCTTCTCTTTGTCAGAGAATATTGGTGAGTATTTCGATTGAGCATGTTTAGGTTACCGGAACGGAATCATCGCAGGTTGATTTGGCTGAGAACGCTTCTTGTTGCCTGTTGTTTGCTGGCGTGCATTTCGGCGCAGGCGCAGCAGACTGTCAGGTCGCCTGTCGAGATGCCCAATCCTCCCGTGCCCGTCGTGGACAACGCCAACGTCATCAGTGATGACGTGGAAAAAAGGCTCGACAATCTTCTCATCAATCTGGACAAGCAGGCGAGTATAGAGTTTGCCGTTGTGACTGTCAGGACGACGGGCGATCAGGAAATCTTTGACTACTCGCTCGCGGTGATGCGCGGGTGGGGCATCGGCTCGGCTGACAAAGGCGGAGTGCTGCTGCTGCTCGCCATTGATGATCGCAAGTACTACACGCAGGTCAGCCGCCACCTCGAAGGCGACTTGCCGGACGGCGCGGTGGGCGAGCTTCAGCGCAAATATCTTGTGCCGCAACTGCGAAGTAATAATTACGACAAGGCAGTCTGGGACACTGCTCAGGCTTATAT
>JBAWGU010000793.1:0-7231 GCA_049593215.1 Pyrinomonadaceae bacterium | reverse complement strand
ACCCTCTACTTAACATACCAATCTCGTGTGATTCTCGTTTTAGTCTTCAAATCTACTCTGACCCTCCGCGACGAAAGAGGCTTTGACAGCCCGCGCGCGCGTGGGATAGAGTGCGCTTTCAGATTTGTGATTGCGATTTGCGGCTTGGTGTTGTCTGGGGTCACAAATCAGAGCTACCAAATTTCTCCCTTTCCCGAAGTCGAAGAATCGCAATTCTCCAATCCGAAACCATATGCTTCGCGTCACGGAAATCTTTCGCTCGATTCAAGGCGAATCCACGCACGCCGGTCGTCCGTGCGCGTTTGTGCGGCTCACGGGCTGCCCCATGCGCTGCGTCTGGTGCGATAGCGAATACACTTTTACGGGCGGCGAGCGCATGACGATGGATGAAGTTCTGGAAAGCGTGCGCGGCTTCGGCTGCCGACTGGTGGAAGTCACGGGCGGCGAGCCTCTCGCGCAGCGCGAAGCTTTCGAGTTGATAAAACGTCTATGCGATGAAGGCTACGAAGTGTTGATTGAAACGGGCGGCTACGTCTCGACTGAGGACGTTGATGAACGCGCGAAAGTGATACTCGATGTGAAGTGTCCCGCATCAGGCGAAGAGGCGCGCAACCATTGGCCCAACATGGAACGCCTGCGCGCAGACAAAGACGAAGTGAAATTTGTCCTTGCGAATCGTGAAGACTGGGATTATGCGCGCGAAGTAATCGAGCGTTACGATCTTGAAAGACGCGCGAAGGCCGTGCTCATCTCTCCCGTGTGGGGCGAAGTTGATTTACAGGAAGTTGCCGATTGGATTTCTGCAAGCGGTTTGAATGTGCGTATGCAGTTGCAGATGCACAAGCAGATTTGGGGAGCGGAGGCGCGCGGAGTCTGAAAAGCAAGGATGAAGGATGAAGGCGGAAGGATGAACGTGTGATTTCTTGGTCAGCGAGTTGAAAGCGAAGGCATAGATGGGCGGGAGCAACGAGATGATTGATGAGTTGAAAGTTGAGGAAGAGGATTCATCCCTCATCCCTCTGCCCTCATCCCTGTCTCTAGCTGTTTGTCTTGTTTCCGGCGGGATGGATTCCTGCGTCACCGCAGCCATCGCGCGCGAAGAGACGGATGAGATTGCTTTTCTGCATGTCTCTTACGGGCAGCGCACGGAGGCGCGCGAGCGTCGCGCCTTTGAAGAGATCGCGGATTACTACGGAGTGACGCGCCGCCTCGCGGTCAGCATAGAGCACCTCGCACGCATTGGCGGCTCTTCACTCACGGACCAGTCAATGCCTGTGACGGAGGCGAATCTCGCAGCATCAAATATTCCGACGAGCTACGTTCCCTTTCGCAACGCACACCTGCTTTCGATTGCGACGAGCTGGGCGGAAGTCACAGGCGCAAAGCGCATTTACATCGGCGCAGTCGCAGAAGATTCTTCAGGCTACCCGGATTGTCGCCCGCAGTTCTACGAAGCGTTTCAACGCGCGATTGATGTTGGAACTAAACCTGAGACTTCGATTGAAATCGTCACGCCCGTTATCGCCATGCGTAAAGCTGAGATTGTGCGTCGCGGGCTTGAGCTTAATGCGCCGCTCTCTCTTTCGTGGTCCTGCTATCAGGCGCAGGAGCGCGCCTGCGGGCATTGTGATTCATGCGCTTTGCGGCTGAAAGCGTTTCGTGAAGCGGGAATCAATGATCCGATAGCTTATGCCTGAAAGCGCAAAGGGCGTTTTTACCGTTGATATTTAGGTCTGTTTTCAAGTATAAAAATAACAACCACTGTGCCACACTGTGCATCTTAATCAAGCCTTCCGAAAAGAGTGAGGCTTGCTAATATCTGGAGGATTTCTCAATGCGTCGTCAAAAGTTTTTCATCTCTTTCGCTGCAATCGCAATGCTGCTTTTCGTGAGTGTCGTGGCCTCAGCGCAGAACGGCGATTTGCGCGGCCACGTCACGCTCACACAGGCAGACGGAACAACGGTGCCCGTCGCCAACGCTACCATTGACATCTTCCGCGTTGACATTGCGGGTAAGTGGAACGTCAAGACCAACAAGAAGGGCGAGTTTGTTTACGTCGGCCTTCCTTACGTTGGCACTTACTTAATTACCGCCAGCGCGCCTAACGCTCAGCCAACATTTGTTCCAAACGTCAAGGTCGGACGCGACATAGATTATTCATTGCAGATGTCTCCGGGCGATGGCAAACGCCTGACTGAAGCGGAAGCTAAAGCGGCCTCGACAAGGTCTCAAACTACTTCAAGTGGCGGAGAGAGCGCGGAAGACAAAAAGAAGCGCGAAGAGATAGAAGCCAAGAACCGCGAGATTGAAGAGAAGAACAAGAACATCGGCGAGACCAACGCAATCGTCGCTCGCACCTTCAAGGCCGGTAACGAAGCGCGCACAGCCAAACACTATGACGAAGCCATAGCTCAGTATGAAGAAGGTCTCAAGGCAGACCCTCAGCAGGTCGCGCTCTGGATTGGAAAGGCTGAATCCTACCGTATGCGTGGAGTCGAGCGCTTCAACGCCGCCGTTCAAAGCAAGGATGATGCGGCTAAGTCATCCGGCATTGAAGGAGCAAAGAAAGATTTCGGCGAAGCAGCCGCCGCAAGCCAAAAGGCTGTCGAGGCATCCAAGGCTGAAGAGGCGTCTAATACAGAAGCAGCGCAACAATCAGCAGTCGCCGCCAGAAAGCTGGCCTCGCTCTCCACTCGCGCCGAATCCATGCGGCTCTTTGTGAGTAAAGCTGATCCGACGAAAGCTGAAGACGGGTTGACCGCTTACACGGAATACATTGCTGCCGAGACCGACCCGGTGAAAAAATCTGAAGCTCAAATGAAGGCTGCGCAGATGTTGCTGGATGCGGGCGCATCTGACAAAGCTTTTGCCGAATATCAGAAGATTCTGGCACAGACCCCAGACAATCCGGATGCGAATCTGGGTGCGGGGCTGGCCCTCTATGGAACAGGCGATAAGGCGAAATTTCAGGAAGCGGCCAACTTCTTACAGCACTTCGTTGATGTTGCGCCCGACACGCACAAGTTCAAGGCGAGCGCCAAGGAGATTCTGGCCGAATTGAAGAACTCTGAGAAGGTCGAACCACAGAAAACCATGCCCGCGCGCCGTCGTCGCGGCTAAACGTCAGACACAGAACCTTTTAACGGAAGCCATGCTTGAAGGGAATCAGCCTTCGAGCATGGCTTTTCCCCTGTATTTTGCCTCAAAAATTAACTTCTTGACACTTTTCATAGTTAAACGATAATATGTTTGGGCCAACGGTGTTAGGCATCATTGGCACGCATTAGCCAAATTGCTCATTTGGCATCTACGCCACAAATTAATAGCCCGCCCACCTTGAAACGATTCGCAACCCGTGGAATCTCTTAAAAGATGTCAGCCAAACTAGGCGAAATTCTCGTCCGCGAAAATCTCATCTCTGCGCAGCAATTGCGCGAAGCCTTAGACTACCAGCGCCAGCACGGCGGGCGGCTCGGCTACAATTTAGCCAAGCTCGGTCTGGTCTCAGACGACATGATCACGGCTGTGCTCTCGCGCCAGTATGGTATCCCTTCCGTCAACCTTGACCTCTTCGATATAGACGAGTCCGTGATACGACTGATCCCGCAAGAGGTGGCGCAGAAATATTCCGTGCTTCCGCTCTCGCGTGTCGGCGCAACGCTGACGCTGGCGATGGTTGACCCCACGAACGTCTTTGCGATGGACGACATCAAGTTTATGACGGGCCTCAATATTGAACCCGTCGTCGTCGCCGAAGCGAGCGTGCAGCAGGCCATCGTCAAGTACTACGGCATCTCGCGCGAGATTGAGCTGGCCTCGATGGGCGATGACGAAGTGGTTGAGGTCGTCGGCAGCCTGAACGGCTTAAAGAACGGCAACGGGCATGGCTTAATCACAAACGCCGATCTGGTCTCGCTCGACAGCCTCGACTTTGACCATGAGGCAGCCGAAAACCTTGAAGTCATCGAAGACAACGAAGAGATTGATCTCTCAACCTTGACGCGCATGACTGAAGACGCGCCCGTTGTGCGTTTAGTCAATGTGCTTCTGGTTGACGCTTTGCGTCGCGGCGCTTCGGACATTCACATAGAGCCTTACGAGAAAGAGCTGCGCATACGCTTCCGCATTGACGGCGTGCTCTACGACGTGATGCATCCGCCTTTGAAGATGCGCGATGCGCTGATCTCTCGCATCAAGATCATGTCGAAGCTGGACATCTCTGAAAAGCGTCTGCCGCAGGATGGCCGCATCAAGATTAAAGTCAAAGTTGATGCACGCTCACGCGAACTTGATTTCCGCGTCTCAACGCTGCCCACGCTCTTCGGTGAAAAGGTTGTGCTTCGTCTCTTAGACAAAGAGAACCTGATGCTCGACATGACGAAGCTCGGTTTCGAGCCTGAGTCGCTCACAAAATTCGAGCGCAACATTTCAAGACCTTACGGGATGGTGCTGGTGACAGGACCAACGGGTTCTGGAAAAACAAACACGCTCTATTCCGCGCTGCAAGCTCTCAACACTTCGCAGACAAACATTATGACTGCCGAAGACCCCGTTGAGTTTAATCTTGCGGGCATCAATCAGGTCCAGATGAAAGAGCAGATCGGCTTGAACTTTGCCGCCGCCCTGCGTTCTTTCCTGCGCCAGGACCCGAACATCATTCTGGTCGGCGAAATCCGCGACTTCGAGACCGCAGAGATTGCCATCAAGGCCGCGCTCACAGGCCACCTCGTACTCTCCACGCTTCACACAAACGACGCGCCCTCCACCGTTTCACGTCTGATGAACATGGGCATCGAACCCTTCCTTGTTGCCACGAGCGTCAACCTCATTCAAGCCCAGCGCCTCATTCGCCGCGTTTGCAAAGACTGCAAACAGGAGCACCCGACACCGCCCGAAGCTCTGGTCGAGATTGGTTTTTCGCCTGAGGAAGCGAAAAAACTTGTGACCTATAGGGGCAAGGGCTGCTCTACCTGTAACGACACGGGCTACAAAGGCCGCGTCGGACTCTACGAAACAATGGAGATGACAGACGATTTACGCGAGTTGATTTTGATTGGCGCGTCGGCTCTTGAGCTTCGCAAGAAGGCGATAGACGACGGGATGATCAGCTTGCGCGAATCGGGTCTGCACAAGATTAGAAACGGAGTGACCACCATCGAAGAAGTCGTGCGGGAGACGGTGGCCTGAAACTTTAGAGGTGAAATGATGGGACGAGCCACAGCCTTATTTTTGTTACTACTAATCTCAATGTCAGTCGCACTGCCATTGACGGTTTCCCTCGCTGACCCTGCTAAACCCGCGAGCGTGCGCTCGCACCGTCGCCACTCGCGCGCATGGTGGCGCAAGCATCGCGCACGCATGAGACGCCTTCGTACGCAGCGAGCGCATCAGCGCGCTCTCGCCGCCAAAGCCACGCTCAATTCCCTGCTCGCTTCCAGCGACCACACGAACATCGCTGGCAACACTAACGCTGCGAGCGCAGTTGCGCCTGTCGCTGTTACGACTAATGCCGCGCCTGCTCAATGGAAACTCGCTGTGCCGCAGGATTACCACTTTATGCCCGGGGGAGGCGAGATGCGTTTTCGCGCGGTCGCGCCGGACGGCAAGCCCGCAGGACAGGTCGCCATCACCATGTTGAATCTCAACACGCGCAACGTCGAGATGCTTCCGCTCAAAGAACAGCGCCGGATGCTCGGCGGCGTTCCGTTCACAGAGCTTCGCGGCACTGTCATTGACAAGATGGTCAACGCCAACGGCTGGGTCATTAACGATCTTGAGCGCAACATCGGTGGGCGTCGCGTCTATCTCGTCGTCGCGCAAACCGGCGCGTCCGGCGATGGCCGCACACCGCCGCAATCATGGGTCTTCTATTTCACAGAGGTTGATCGCCGCATCTACAGCCTCGTGACGAACGTGCCCACGCAATTCTCCGATCAGATGGATGCTGAATCAGAGAGACTGCTCTCTTCTTTTCCCGCGCAGCAACACTGAAAGTTTCACTGCGTGCGACCCTTGATTCTTCACTGATGAAGAGAGATCGAAAAACTTTCCTCCCAAAAATCTTCGATGGCCGCGCGCTTTTCGTAGAGACGGCTGACAGGAGAATCTTTTAGATGACGATGAACGATGGAGTTCCCCAACTTGCGCTCTCAGACCTTTTGAGAAAACTCTCGGAGCTAGGCGGCTCCGACTTGCACATCACTACGGGCACGCCGCCGCAGGTGCGTGTTGACGGTTCTTTGCGCCCGCTCGAAGGCTTTCGCATTCTCACCTCCGCAGACACCAAGCAGTTGGCCTACTCGGTTTTGACGGACGCGCAGAAGCATCGCTTTGAAGAGAACCTTGAGCTGGATTTTTCTTTCGGCGTCAAAGGTCTCTCGCGTTTTCGCGCCAACATCTTCAACCAGCGCGGCGCAGTCGGCGCAGTCTTTCGCGCCATCCCTTACGAGATTAAACCCTTCGAAGCTCTCGGCCTGCCGCCCGTCGTCAAGACTCTCTGCGACAAGCCGCGCGGACTGATTCTCGTGACAGGCCCGACCGGCTCCGGCAAATCAACCACGCTCGCCGCGATGGTTGACAAGGTCAATCAGGAGCGTCACGAGCACATTCTGACCATCGAAGACCCGATTGAATTCCTGCACAACCACAAGAGTTGTCTCGTCAATCAACGCGAAGTCAACGCAGACACACGCAGTTTCTCGGACGCTCTGCGCACGGCTCTGCGCCAGGACCCTGACGTTGTGCTCGTCGGCGAAATGCGCGACCTTGAAACCATCGAGTCGGCTCTGCGAATCGCGGAGACGGGCCACTTAACCTTCGCAACCCTTCACACCAACTCTGCCGCTTCGACCATCAACCGCATCATAGATGTCTTCCCGCCGAGCCAGCAGGCGCAGATTCGCGCGCAGCTTTCGCTCGTTCTTGAAGGCATTCTCTGCCAGGCGCTGCTGCCGCGCGCAAACGGACAGGGCCGCGCCATGGCTCTGGAAATTCTGGTCCCGAACGCTGCCATCCGTAACCTGATTCGTGAAGACAAGGTTCACCAGATTTATTCGATGATGCAGACCGGACAGGACAAGTACGGGATGCAGACCTTCAATCAGGCTCTTGCCACGCTCTATCACAAACGGCTCATCACGCTTGAGCTGGCGATGCAGCGTTCGTCAAACACGGACGAGTTGAGAGAGCTGATAGATCGCGGCTCAGGCATCAACTCAGGCGGAGCCGTGC
>JBAWGU010000792.1:0-6486 GCA_049593215.1 Pyrinomonadaceae bacterium | reverse complement strand
GTCTTGCTTCTTCTTACGCCATCTCTCTATGAGCGGGATGATGGGTGAATCTTTCAGAATTTCTCTATCCGCTCTAGCCAACCATGAAGCATCATTATGCGGATTCTTCTCCAGCTTGAAACCAATCTTCCGGTACAACTTCACGGCAAGCGCATTGGTCTTCTGCACATTTGTCTCAAATCCAATGAACTCCTCTTCCGAAACTACAGACCTGAATGTATCTAACAGCTTAAGTATGAGACTGCTGTTCCTGTGTTTTTCATCTATCTGAATAGAGCCAACGTAAATATAGTTCGGGTCGTTCCAGCTTCGACTATATTCGAGATAGCCCGCAATGGCCTGATCGTCGAAGGCGATAATAAACGTCGGATTGTTCTGCAACCCTTTGCGCCTTCTCTCTTCAGGAAACTCAATGCCAGCCTTTTCCCAGACAGGCTGCATGTTCTTTTTATCAAACTCGATGATCTGTTCGCCCAGACCGGAATCAATCGCCTGCTCTCCTTTGACAATCCTTATTTCCACACTTCACCTCTAAGCTAAAGCAGCCAATTTAAGAGCACAACGATGAACGAAATGTTATTGAGCTTCAATCTTGAATGAGTTGTTGCGGCTGCTCTTTGTTCATTTCATGGCACTGTCTCCAGCTTTTTCAGCATATCGGCAGCATGTGTGTTGTTTGGGTTAAGCGCCAATGATTTGCGGTAGTTTGCAATGGCTGCGGCACGGTCGCCCTGCACCATGTAGCCTTCGGCCAGACTGTCGTATGTGTTAAAGCCTGCGGGGTACATCTCGACGTTTAACTTGAAGAGAGCAATCGCTTCCTGCACGTGATGAGAATTGAGTTGCTGGTAGCCGAGCACATTTAGCGTCCTCTCATTGAAATATTCAGCCGGGTAGCGTTGCTTCATCTGTCTGTAAAGAGAGATGGCGGCATCTACTCCCTTCTCCTTGATCGCCCGCTCAAGTGCATTCTGGACACTTGGGAAGACGACCCGGCGGATCGCTGCAATCACCAGCGCAGGATCGTCTCTCTGCATAGCATGGCTGCTTTCAGGCGTGACGATCAAGCCGCCTTCGGAAGCTTCTGCTACCCACGGCCCGTATTCGGCGAGCAAAGACTTTACCCAGTGTGGAGGCCGATCTCTTCCGGCCACTAGAACCATCATCGGCACGTCCGGCGGCGCACCGAACGAGCTTACTTCAGGGAAATTATTTTGGTTCTCACTTTTCAAGAACTTCCATTCGGCTTGAACGCCAGCCGGGGAACCCTTCAAAGCTTCGTCCTGTTGCACCATCGCCGCTTCTCTCTCCTTCTCACTCTGTGAAGTGAAAATGTTTACGTTAAACGGGTCTAAGAAGACCAAGCCTGCCACTTCTTGACGGAAGAGATGGGCAAAGGCGCGTATGTTAGCTCCGCCAAGCGAGTGGCCGACGAGCACATAGGGCGGCGCGATCCTGGCGCGTTGCAAAAGAGTGTGGAGTTCGGTGGCAATCTGCGTATGGGAGCGTGGCGCAGGGCTTAGGTCTGATTTGCCGTATCCTGCACGGTCGTAAGCGACCACGCGAGTGAAACGCGCGACTTCGGGGAGAATATTATTCCAATTTTCGATGTTGCCCCCCAGACCATAATCAAGAACAACCGTCGGCGTCCCCGTGCCAGCTACCTGAAGCCTGAGTTTATAACCGCCCACATCAACATTCTGCGTCTGAACATTCGACTGAGAGACAGGCTTAGCCTGCTGTGCAGCAAGCGTTGAGCATAAACAAATAAGCAGGCAGAGAATCGCTAAGCAATACCTTATATCTTTCATGTGGCCCCCTTATGCCGAAAGTCTTAGAGGAGAAGTCATTCTACCTCCATTCATCATTTCTCTCTTAGCTCTCAAGAATAACTTCGGCGATAGCGTGTTCGGTGGTGTGCGAGATGGAAAGATGCGCGCGTGTTGCGCCGGACTTTTGGTAGAGTTCAAGGGCGCGTCCGTGAAAGTTGATGATGGGTGCGCCGGACGAGAGCGCGGCGACTTCGATGTCCTGCCAGCCGATGCCGCCGCTCCATCCTGTGCGTAGAGCTTTGAGCGCAGCTTCTTTTGCGGCGAAGCGTGCGGCATAATGCTCTGCGGCGACGGCTCCGCGACTGTCGCAGTAGGCGCGCTCGGCTGCGGTAAAGACGCGCTCGGTGAAACGCGGCGTGCGGCTCAGGACTTCGCGCACGCGACGAACTTCGATGATGTCTATGCCGATGGAAATAATCACAGAAGAAGTTTTAGGGCTAAAGCGCGCAGGTTTTCAATGGCGCGAACGTGACGGCGTGCTCGCTCTTGTTTGCGCGCCTGTTGAACAAGAGGGTTTCGCCAACGCTTTTTCAACACGTCTTGGCGGAGTGTCTACGATGCCGCAGACGGCTCTCAACCTCGCCGGATTCGATGATGATACTGCCGAAAATATTTACGAGAATCGCCGCCGCTTTCTCAAGCTCTTTGAAGGCGAATGGACGCTCGCGGCCTGCTGGCAGGTCCACAGCGCGAAGGTGCGCGTGGTCTCTGATTTAGCAGACGCGCGCATTGATCTAGGCCAACTCGGCGAGACGGCTCACTGCGATGCGCTGATCACAAAAACTCCGCGCGTGATGCTCGGCGTTAAGACCGCAGACTGCGTTCCCGTCATCCTCTGCGACGCTCGCAGGGGCGCGTGCGCGGCAGTTCATGCGGGCTGGCGCGGCACGCTCTCATTAATCGTCGGGCGCGCGCTCGAACGCATGAAAGAAGAGTATGGCACGCGTGCGGAAGATGTGCGCGCAGCGATTGGTCCAGCCGCGCTCGGCTGCTGTTACGAAGTCGGCCGCGAAGTGATAGAAGCTTTTCGCTCAAGCTTCAAAGATGCGGACACGCTCTTTACGCCAACGCGCGAGGGCCACGCGCTCGTTGATCTTCAAAGAGCAAACCGCGATCAATTAACCGCAGCCGGAGTCAACCCCGAACGCATTCACGCCGCGCCGCTCTGCACCATGTGCCGTACAGACCTCTTCTTTTCTTACCGCCGCGAAAAGAGCGTCTATGGCAAAACAGGAAGACTAATGTCCGTCATCGGGAGAATAAATTAAAACTGCCCGTAGTCCGTGGTCCGTTGCTAATCTTTAGAACACAACTCTCGCAATCACAAAACAACGGACAACTGACTACTGACTACGGACAGCTTTTATTCATCCTTTTCTTCTTCCGCCTCCAAAGATATTTCCATTGACGCGCTTGACGGATTCGTTTGCGCCGACGACTTCGATCCACATCTTGACTTCGCGCGTCTGCGGCGGGAAGCAGACCTCCTCGTTGCAGCTCTGGAATCTGAGGCGCGCTCTCAACTCCGTGCCGCCCGTCCCGAAGTTTGTGGGAATCGCCACGTTGAAACGTATCACGGCGCGGCCTTCATACACCGCCAACTGGTCCTGCGAAAATTTGAAACGTCGCACGCGCGCCGCCGGAAACTGTTGTGGCCCGACGCTTATCCCGCCCGGAGTTTCTATCTTCAAACTCGTCGGCACGGCATACTTGCTGAGCGGACGATTCGAGTTGACGTGATAGCCCGAAGGGATGTCCATCACGATTGCCGCCTGCACAGTGCGCCCGCGTTGCGCCTTGTCCGTTGAGAAATAGCCGTTCACGCCAATGTCAGGGTCAACGCTCGTTGCGGCATTGTTTACAACCGAACTCAATTTTGCCGGAGCAGTCGGCGCGATTGACGCGAAAATTAAGAGCATTGCAAAGAGCAGAAAAACTTTTCTTTTCATCTTTAAGAATTACGCATCCCCGTTTAAGATTTCGCGCGATTGTACATGCAGAGAGAGGAAAAGCGGAAACGCCGGTCAGTCGCGCATAAGCTAATGATGCCTGCGCGCGAAGGGAAGTTTGCCTGTCAGGAGTTTTGATGTAGAGATTGCTGTCCCACATTCGTCTCTCTTCTGGCGGCGAGTTGGCCGCACGCGGCGAAGATGTCGCGCCCGCGCGGACGACGAACGTAGGCGTGTATGCCTTTCGATTCGAGAATCGCTTTGAAGCTCTCGACGCGTTCCCGTGAAGAAGGGCGATAGGGCAAAGGCTCTGCGGGATTGTGCGGGATGAGATTAACTTTCACTTTCAGCCCGTGACGGTTGAGCAGGTTTGCAAGCTGGCGTGCCTGCTCGTCCGAATCGTTCACGCCTTCGAGCATTACGTATTCGAAGGTGAAACGCTCCGCAGGCTTCAAGCTCTTCTCAAACTCTTTGCAAGCGGCGAGCAGTTCTTCGAGCGGCCACTTCCGATTTATCGGCATCAGGACGTTGCGCAGTTCATCCGTCGGCGCGGCCAGAGAGATAGCAAGGTGCGGGCGGTCAGCGATGCGCGCAAGCTCTTTGATGCGCGGCACAATGCCTGCCGTCGAGACCGTCACGCGATTCGGCACGATGAAGAGTCCGTTGGGGTCTGCCATAACGCGCAAAGCTCTCATCAGGGACTCGAAGGCGAGGAAAGGCTCGCCCGCGCCCATCGCCACCAGATTCGTCCCGCGCGGAGTCTTTGTGCCGACGCCGTAAGCGTCGTTTAGAGCAATGATAATCTGCTCAACCATCTCGCCCGCCGTCAGCGTGCGAAGCAATCCGAGCTTAGCCGTCAAACAGAAACTGCATTGAAGCGGGCAGCCAGACTGTGAAGAGAAACAGATTGTGTCGCGCCGCTCTTCAGGAATAAAAACAGTCTCAACAGGAAGATTGTCATGCGTCTTCAAAAGGTAGCGGCGCGTGCCGTCTTCTGAGACATAGCGTGATTCAATCGTGAGCGTCGAAGCGGTCGCGCCCTCTTGCAACTTCGCGCGGAAATTTTTGGGCAAGTCCGTCATCTCTTCAAAAGAGCGCAGACGCCTGTGATGTAGTGCTGCAAAAATTTGCCGCGCGCGATATTCCGGCTCGCCCAACTCTTTTACAAACCCGGACAATTCCGCCTGAGATAGCCCTGCGAGATGCGTTGCCTTTTCCATGACACGGCTATCTTAACATCGCAAACTCTGATCTCACAGCGATGCTCAATCGGCTCTGGTCAGGGAGAAATTAATTGCCGTAGTTCGTGCTGGTGGGCTGTGTGGCCTGGCGAAACTGCATGTTGCGGACGCTTGTGCTCGTGGTCATGGTGATTGATTGGCGCGCGCCGTTATTGATTGGATGCGCCGTCTCCGTTGTCACGACCGATTCCACCTGGCGCACAGCCGTTTGCTGTGGCGCAGTCGTCAGTTGAGAGACGGGCTGCTGTGCGACGCCGTTCGCGCCCGGCAGGTCCAGAGCATAGCGAAATTGCAGGTCTTTAACGTGCTCGGCGACAACGCTGTCTCTAAAGGTTGCTCCTTTGGTTCCGAAAACTCTGCGGACGAGCAGGCCGTCGGCATCAACGTAGTAGTTGATAATCTTCATACGCATGAGCGAAGTTGCCAGCGTGCCGCCGCCGGAGACGACGTTGATGGGACCGCCATTGCCGGGCTGGTTGAGTCCGAGTGGATCGCTGGCCGCGAAGATCAGGTTCGGGTTGTTGCCGTTTTCTCCTGTGATGTTGGTGATGACGCCGAAAGCTCCGCCGACAGAGGAAGTGATGAAGTAGATCTCTCCGATCTGGAAGCGTGAGACATCGGGCGGAGTGATGCTGACGTTAGAGCCTGAAGGAGTGATGGCGTTTGATGGAAGCGAGACGGACGCAAAGCTGCTGTCAACCATCATCATCGTGATTCTATCCGTGTTCGCGCGGACGTTGACCGCAGGGCTGCTGCCGGTAGCGGCGGTTGAGCCGGACACGTTGTTGTCGGAAGTGATGATGGAGAGATTGACGTAACCCGGGTCAGCCGAATTGGTCACAGGGCTGAGCGCGAGATAACTCTGAACGAATGTTTGCGGCAAGCGTATGTTGCTCATGCTCTTTAACCCGTCACCGACGATAAGTAGATCACGATTGATATACTCTTGCGCGGTGCGTAAGCTTTCCTGAGCTTCGGTCAATTCATAAGTGCTGTTGGCGACCTTGAAACCGTCTTTCATGAATGTGAAGATAGCCCCCGTCAGGACGAGCATCACGCTGGCGACAATCAGAAGTTCAGCCAGCGAAAAACCTGCTTGAGTCTTCATTTGAGGATGTGGCTTGTGCATTAGTGTTTCTCCGAATTAATTTGAAAGAAGAGAGCGATGGGCGAGCATGGGCATAATGGATAGCTTGTGGACATTATGCCCGGTCAGACCTCCACACCTTGACGCTTTTGTGCGCCGGAGATGTCTGACCTCGCTATTGTTTGGCAGGTGGCGTGCCAGAGGGTTCAAAGATTAAAGATGGAGTACAGACCTGTAGAGCCGAAAGACATGGAAGAGAGTAAGAGAGGCGAGACGGATTTTCCTCAATCAAGCAGAAGGATAAGGTGAAAGTTTTGGATGAAGCGGAAATTTTAAGGGAGACTGCGGATAGATTTATTGCGTCCACAGCAGACAGC
>JBAWGU010000791.1:0-4722 GCA_049593215.1 Pyrinomonadaceae bacterium | reverse complement strand
ACCGCAGGCGGTTCTGACCTAAACGCCTGACCTCGATGCTTCACTTTTCTATGTAGTTCGCGCCCGATTTGATGACAACGCGTTGCGCCTTTCCGTTATCGGGAGTTGTAACGAACAAACCCTGTCTGGGAGGATTTGCGCTGGCCTGCGCGAAAGTGAATATGCGCGGGGTCGGAGTGTAACTGCCAACGGGCGCGCTCACGTCCACTTGAACATCTTTACCGGCAATCGAGGCGCTCACAGTCGTTCGTCGAAATGTTCCCTGTTTATAAGCGGGGCTGGTCCCATCATCTTCATAGAGCGTGGTTGAAGCGCGGCCTTGATCGTCAGGGTAGATTTGAAAGACGACGGAATCAATCGGAAACTCTCCCGTGTATCTCATCTCAGGCCAGTTAGGGATGATTGCGCCTGCGCGCACGAACATCGGCACAGTCTCAAGCGGAGCATCAACGCGAATCATCGTGTGGCCCTGATACTTTTTGTTGGTCCAGTAATCGTACCACGCGCCTTCCGGCAGATAGACCATGCGGCTCGTTTGATTCGGTTGAGTGACGGGAGCGACGAGCAGGTCGTTTCCAATCATAAACTCGTCGTCAAGGTTGAGCGTGCTTTCGTCCGTCTGGTAATTCAGCAGCAGTGGACGAAAGAGCGGGACGCCCGTGCGATGCGCCTCTTCAAGCGTCGTGTAGAGAAATGGCAGGAGACGGTAACGCAGCTTCAAGTATTTGCGTATGATGTCTTCGTAGTATTTGCCGAAACGCCATGGTTCCTGATCGTAGCCGTTAATCTCTTTATGGTTACGACAGAACGGCGCAAGAAAACTGATTTGATACGCGCGCGTGAGCAACTCGCCGTTGCCCCTACCGATGAAGCCGCCAACATCGCTGCCGACAAAAGGCTCGCCTGACAATCCAAGAGTTTGAAAAACGGGAATGCTCAATGCGAGCGTGTCCCAACTGCTCACGGTATCGCCCGTCCACATCGTCGAATATCTTTGAATGCCCGCGTAGGCCGCGCGCGTGATGACGTATGGACGCTTATCCGGCTGCAAGCGTTCGAGTCCTTCGTATGTTGCGCGGGCTTCGAGAAGCGCGAAGAGGTTGCGCATCTTGGCGTGCGTTGAGTTTTGGCCTTCGTCGTAGCTGACCACATCAATCTGGTTCTTGCCTGTCTGGTCCACGAAGTCAGAAGGCTCGTTCATGTCGTTCCAGATTCCCGCCACGCCGTGGTCCAAATATGCGCGGTGCAGGTCGCCCCACCACTTGCGCGCTTCAGGCAGTGTGAAATCAACGAAGACGCTATCGCCGGGCCAGACCTTCGGGATGAATATCTGCCCGCTCTTGCGCTTTTGAAAATAGTTTTTCTCAACGCCCTGATTGTAAACGTAGTAGCTTTTGTCCTGCGGCGTGAGTTCGGGGTTCGCCTGTGCATCGCTTGCGCCCGCGACGGGCGGTTGATACTTCACGCCCGGGTCAACGATGGTGACAACTTTAACGCCCTGCTGCTTCAACTTGTTGATGAAAGCCGCAGGGTCCGGGAAGCGTTTCGTGTTCCATGTGAAGACGCGATAGGCTTGCATGTAATCAATGTCAAGATGCAGCACGTCGAGCGGCAAGTCGTCCTGACGATAGCGGCGCACAACTTCTTCGGCCATCGAGTCAGGGTAATAGCTCCAACGGCTCTGCTGGTTTCCCAAAGCCCACAGCGGCGGCAGAGGCATGTGGCCCGTCAGGTCTGCATAGCGTGCGAGAATCTTTTTGATTGATGGACCATAAAAGAAGTAGTAGTTCATCTCGCCGCCTTCTGCGGCAAACATGGCGAATTGTTGAGACGACGCGCCGAAATCGAAATAGCTGCGATAGCTGTTGTCGAAAAATATTCCGTAAGCCGCGCCCTTTTGCAGCCCGATGTAGAAAGGAACGGTTTGATAGATGGGGTCTCTGCCCTCTGTGTAACCGGGCGTGTCTGCGTTCCAATTCGAGAAGCGGCTGCGGCGTTTGTCGAGATGCGCGGCCTTTTCGCCGAGACCGTAAAAGTGTTCATCGAAACCAAGCTTCTTTGACGCCGCGACAAACTGCCCTGCGCCCGGATCAAACTGCATCCCTTTCAACGCGCCCGCCGCGTCGAACATCATTGGCCGCTCGTCCGCGTTGATTAACTCGTGCGTCTTCGCATCACGAAACTCCACGAGCAGGGGCGAGCGATGCACGACGACTTCAATTTCGTCTGTCGCAACCGTAATCGCATCCGCTTGCTCCGTGAGATTCCAGCGCGCAGTCTCCCAGGAGGTTTGAGCGATGGCCCACGAATGGTCCTGCGCGGGCAGAGGCTTGCGAAACGACGCACGGATGCGAACAAGATCGGGAGCGAGAACGAATATGCGCACTTGCGATTTGTCCTGACAGTTAATGACGATACCGTTTTCCGTGCGTGCCAGATTTGATACAGGACCAATCGGCTCAAGGCCGCTTAAAATATCCTGAGCGTCAACTTCAACCGTCGCGCAAAGAGCCAGCAGAAGGCAACAGAGTGAAATGAGTGGTTTGTTCATAAGTTTGACCTGAGCAGCATCTGGGAGCGCAGGCATCTTGCCTGCAAAGCGAGCGATAGCTCGCTAAGAAGATTTGTATTCACTCAATCTTGAATTCATCTCTTCTTTTATTCGCGCTACCAGCGCTCATGACAGGCGGGACGCCTGCGCTCCCAGATGTTGCGCTTCAAGTAGTCATTCTCCTGATAGCTTTAAGAAAGCAATGTGCGCAGCTCCAAGCAATCCCGCATCGTCGCCGCGTTCCGCGCGAACAATCTGCGCGCGTCGCGCGGGGATCGGAAACGCTCTCTCTGCAACTTGCTCGCGCACGTGTTCGATGAATAACTCCCAACCGGCTGCGACGCCGCCGCCGATGACGATTAACTCCGGGTTGAGAACATTGATGAGGCTTGCTAAGCCCACACCAAGATGTATGCCCATGCGACGAAAAACTTCGAGCGCGAGTTCGTCGCCTTCAAGACCGCTCCTGAAAACTTTCTCCGCCGTTAAATCTTCGCTCATGTGCAAGAGGGATTTCGGATAACGCGGGCGCATCTCCCGCGTCATGCGCACGACGGCTGTCGCAGAAGCATAGACTTCGAGACAGCCGCGACTGCCGCAGGGACAGGGCACGTCGCCGAACGGCTCCACGCCGATGTGCCCCAGCTCTGCGGCTGAGCCGTCAACGCCGCGCCACAACTCGCCGTTTAAAATTATTCCGCCGCCGACGCCTGTGCCCAGAGTGATGCAGATGATTGTCTGATAGCCGCGCGCCGCGCCCTTCCACATCTCGCCGACAGCAGCCGCGTTAGCATCGTTCTCAATCACTGCCGGAAAACGCAACTCGCCTTCGAGCGCGGCTGAGAGACGAAAGCCGTTGAGGCATTGAATGTTCGGAGCTTTCGTAACGATGCCCGTTTCGATTTGCACTGTGCCGGGGACGACGACCGAGACGGCGCGTATTGTTTCGCCGCGCGCTTCTGCCAGACGCTCGCATTCTCGCGCAGCCTCGACAATGGCGCGCACAATCTCATCGGCACTCTCAGCTTTCGGCGTGCTGTGCTTGATGCGCTCGTGTATGTAGCCGCCTGCGTCAACTGTCGCCGTGCGAAGATTCGTGCCGCCGAGGTCTGCCGCGATGACGAGTCCGCTCGCGCCGTTCTGTTCGTGATCGTGCGATTCGTTCATCTTCCCTGCGCTCTGTCTTTGAGATAACGAGACGCCACAACCGCAGGCGTTTCCGTGTTGCGCCCTACTTTGATATTGACGGCGAGACGTATGAACTGCGCCATGGACCATGCGAGCGGCGTGGCAGAGCCTGTGCCTTCACCGAAGCGAAAACGCGCGTCAGGCGATTCTTTTTTGTCCCAGATTTGCTCTGCGATCATCCCGCCATCGTTAGCGAAACGCATCAACGCATCGAGACGCGCGCGCGCACTCCCTATCTCTCCACGCGCAATCTCAAACTCGCCGCGCTCGCCCGCGAGCAGTGTCCACAAACGGCCCCGTCCTGTCCGTCCATCATAATCGCCGCCGTCGTTGCGTTCACCGTAAGCGTCATGGTTGTAGCGATACCACGCCGCGCCGTTCGGCGTTTCTACTTTAATAAGCCGGTCAACGATTTCAAGAGATTTCAGGATTAGAGGATCATCTGCGCGCTTGATTCCCAGACGGACGAGTTCAAGGAAGCCCGCGTCAACAATCTCGCGCTCGTCGTATGTCCCGCCGCCACTGTTAATCTCTTCGCCCTCTCCGTCGTTCGGATTATCATTTGCAGTAATACGAATGTAGTAAGGCTCGACAGCGTGCTTCCCCGTAGTCGTCGCTGTCCAACGCTCAATGTTATTGGCCCAATTATCAGCTTTCGTCAAATAGTTTTTTGCAGACACTTCATCGCCGTTGCGTCGCGCAATGTCTGCCGCACAGACCAGACCTGCAATCTCCGCCGCGAGTGTCGAAGGAGAATAGCCGGGCTTCTCTTCCCAACGCTCCTGCTGAGTGCCGGGGCCGTGAGAGATGAGAAAATCTGCGGCGGGCTTGATGTGTCGCCGCCAGGTCGAGCGGTCCGTTACGCCGAGTTGATGCGCGAGCACAATCGGAAAGGCAACCTCGTCCATCTGCAATGCGCCGCCCAATGGCCGCCCGTCAACGCGCGCGTTCTGCGGAAAGCTGCCGTCCCGTTTCTGCTGCAC
>JBAWGU010000790.1:0-6356 GCA_049593215.1 Pyrinomonadaceae bacterium | reverse complement strand
GGAAACGCCTCCACCGTCGCGCTGGAATTTCTCACAGTTAGTTCGGCATCAGGACCGTATCAACCACGTGTATGACACCGTTTGATTGATACACATTGGCGATGCTGACGTTCGAAGTGCCGCCCTTTTCATCTGTCAGAGTGATGCCATCATTCATGCCGTTCATCTTAGCCGTCAGCGTGCCGCCGCTCACGGTTTTAAGAGTGGCAGCGCCGCCGCCCTTCTTGATGAGCATCATCAGTTTCTTGCCGTCGTACTTGCCAGCCACCACGTGATAAGTCAGAACTTTGGTGAGCATGGCCTTGTTCTCAGGCTTGAGGAGCATCTCAACCGTGCCTGCCGGAAGCTTGTCGAAAGCGGCATTTGTCGGAGCGAACACTGTGAACGGGCCTTTGCCTTTGAGCGTCTCAACGAGGCCCGCAGCTTTAACGGCTGCCACGAGCGTGGTGTGATCTGCGGAGTTGACGGCGTTGTCAACGATGTCTTTGGTGCGATACATGGCCGCGCCGCCGACCATCGGATTATTCTTTTGCGCAAAAGCGTTTGACGACGCAAACGTCATCGCAGCGATTGCGACGAAGAGCATAACGAACTTTTTCTTCACGAGCTTTAACCCTTTCCTCTAATCAAATTTCAATTTTGGGGGCCTTGCATGGAATCTACGTTCGGAAACAGAGAAGCGGATTTAGCTAAAACAATTTTTTAATGGAGGCGCGAGGCGGATGGAGAAGGCAAAAGGCAAAAGGTAAAAGGCAAAAGTGTGGGGAAACCACATTTAATTAAAAAGCTCAACCTGAGTGATTTAATTAAAAGTTGGCTTCCCCTGACTTTTGCCTTTTGCCTTTTTACTTTTGCCTTCTATGTTATTCCGGTTTCGGCTTATCGGCTTCTACTCTGTTCTCTTCCTTTAATTGCCTTAACTGCTCGCGCAACTCCTTAATCTCTTCTCTCATCTGCGGCAGGCGCTTCACGTGCGCGTTGATTCGCTTGTATTCGTCTAAAGGCTGCACGGGAGTTCCCCACCACACGCCCGCGCGCACAATCTTGCCCGGCAACACTCCCGCCTGCGAGCCTATCACCGCGCCCCGTTGCACGCGCGCATGATCGCCAAACCCAACCTGCCCGCCAATCACAGCATCGTCTTCGATAACTGTGCTGCCTGAGATTCCTGTCTGCGCGGCAATCACCACACGCGCGCCAACCTGCACGTTGTGCCCAACCTGAACCAGATTATCTATCTTCGCGCCGCGCCCGATACGCGTCTCTCCGAGCGCGCCTCTGTCAACGCAACTATTCGCGCCAATCTCAACGTCATCCTCTATCAGAACCGTCCCGATCTGCGGAAACTTGTGGCGCACATTATTCTCATCCGGCACGTAACCAAACCCGTCTGCGCCAACGATCACGCCCGCGTGCAAAACGACTCGATCACCAAGCGTCACGTTGTCATAAATAACTACGCTCGGATGAATCATGCAATCAACGCCGATGCTCACATCATCCCCTATGCTCACACACGCATGAAGCTGCGTCCCTGCACCCACGCGCGCCCTCTCGCCTACACATACAAACGCGCCGACAAACGCGCTCTCATCCACCGCCGCGCTCTCATCCACCACAGCCGTCGGATGCACGGCAGGCTGCACACGCTTCCGCCCATGCAGCAACTCCGCGATCAAAGAGAACGCCAGCTTTGGCCTCTTCGACTCGATACAACAGGCAGCCGCAGTTTCAAAACCCTCCGGCACAATCAAACACGCCGCGCGGCTCTCACGCGCACGCTCCCACATCTTCTGATCTTCAACAAAAGCAATCTCACCTTCGCCCGCGCTCTCAAGGCTCGCAACTCTCCTAATCAACACACTCTCATCGCCAATCACACGCCCGCCAACATGCGCGGCAAGCTCTGCAACCCTTTTCTCTCTCATCTCAGAAGTCATAGATTAACTTTCAATAATTTGCACGGGCAGGGACAAGTCCTCTGCTCGCTTTTCATCAAACCAATAAATTAACAGGGATAGACAGGATGAACAGGATAAAAGAGATTGATTCATTGTCTCATTGATTCATTGAGCCAATGAGTAAATTCTTTTCTTCATCCTGTCTATCCTGTCCATCCCTGTTTGAATCTCCTGTAAGTTATGCGGGCTTGCGGACTTGCCCTGCTCCTACATTCGCTTTATGAATCGTGCGCTCACATTTTAAGTTGAGACTGTCTCTTCCGCTTCTTCGCTCTCTCTTCTACCAGCGCGTGTGAAGCCGCGTTTTGATGCGCGTATGAAGTTGACGAGATGAGCCGCATTCTCATCCTCCAACCGTGCCATCTCTTCAAGCGCAACTTCGAGCGGCAGCCCTGCGCGAAAGAGTAGCTGATAAGCACGCTTCAAAGCGCGCCTCGCTTCACTCGAAAACCCTGCGCGCCGCAATCCCACACTATTCAACCCACGCACGCGCGCCGGATTCCCGTCCGTCGTAAAAAACGGCAACACATCCTGCACAATCTTCGACTTCCCCCCCACCATCGCATACCGCCCAAAGCGCACAAACTGGTGCGCCCCCACGTTATTAGAAAGAAACACATGATCCTCAACCTCTATGTGCCCCGCCAGCGCAGCCCCGTTCGCAAAGATGTTGTCATCGCCCACTGTGCAGTTATGCGCGATATGCACCCCCACCATCAAAAAATTCCGCGACCCCACCCTCGTCACCTCACCCTCGCCGCTCGCCCTATGAATCGTCACATACTCCCGTATCAAATTATCATCGCCAATCACCAGACGGCTCGCTTCACCCTTAAACTTCACATCCTGCGGCTCGCCGCCAATCGTCGCGTGTTCATAAACTCGATTACGCTTTCCCAATTCAGTGAAGCGTTTGATGCAGGCGTATGCGCCGATCTCGCAACCGCTTCCGATGACTACTTCCGTCTCAACAACGGCGTATGGGCCAACGCTTACATCTTCGGCGAGACGCGCGCTCGCGCTGACGACGGCTGTCGGGTGAATGTTCATTGAAAACTTCGGAGCGGCTTGCTGCTGGTAATTCATCTGCCTTGCTAATCTATCAACGCGGCGCGGAAAGTTTCTATTTGCTAAAACTTTTCAGCAACCTCTTTAAGCGCTCATCTAGTCCTTTGAAGAAATCCTCAAGAGGCATGTTGATCAGGTCTACGTCCCGATTGCGCCAAAACATTTCTTCAACTCGGTTCGGGTGCGACTGAATTGCCCACGATCTGTAGATGAATTTACTCTTACCCCATACGTGGCGCAAAAACACACGCGAACTCCAATCGCTCAGGCCATAGCCTAGAAACAGAAAACTGCTTCTACGAAGGGCCACCGCTAATGTAACAGGAAGCAACCTAGAGATGTCAGAGCTAGATAAATAATCAATAAAATCATCTTCAGTAATAGTAAAATTACTAAACGTCGGATCTGTCGAACTTCCAATCCCGCCATATGATTTTAAGATTACTATCCTCCGCTTAGTATCTTCGTCTGAAAGGAATCTATATTCAGTTTCCGGCTCAACTACACGCAATTCTCCATCCGGCGATATATGTATGAACCTGCCCTGATATCCTACATGACCAGTATAAGCTACTAAGTCGAATGGCTCGTTAGCCTGCCGGAAAGCTCGCTCTAAAGTGTTATCGTAGCTTGTCGAAATAATTAGTAGTGGAGGATTTTCGATCTTCTGAGTCTTCACTTTTTTACGCAATTGTCCTGTTAGTGAGACTACGAACTGATGCATGGGGTTAGGTCTGAAGTCTGTATCCAGAATATCTTTCAGACTACCCTCGACCCACCGTGAATCGTACATGAGAGCAGCATACTGCGAGATACGCGCCAGATCACGCTCACCGTCTAACGGGTAACCAACCTTTTCAGCAAGGTAGGCGGCAAGTTCTGAATTGGTGGGCGCGTAGCCCTGCCGCCAGGACACTTCTGGCGGGCGACCACATAAATTTACGCCGTCGCCAAGAACAATCGTCATTCTTTCACTGATGAGCATCTCTACTATTCTGAGATAATGTGGCTCTAGTGATTCGGGCGTCGGCGTGCTTTCAGTGCCTCTGGCCGTGCCGCTTTTCCCGGCAGCTTGTTCTGATCGCGGGAGGATGAAGCCGCCGCCCGATTCTGCTTGAGCGTCGCGCGTCGCGCTGCCTGCGCCAGACTTTAAGCGTTCTCTTGTTGCTTCTTCAGCCGTGTGCGACGCTGCAAACTTATTCAAAGCTTCTTTAGCGCGTGAGGCAACTTCAGGGTTTCTTTTAGATTTCGCCAGCCACAATAAGGCTCCGCGGGCTTGCGAGATAAACTCCTCCTGCTTTAAAGCCATCTCAAGAAACTCGACAGCGACGATGGTCTCTACACGGCTGAAACACTCTATTGCGTAGGCCGCAAGGTCGTTGCGCTTTAACGCAGCCTTTAGTAGTTCGACAGCGCGCGGATTTTTCAAGATAGAATCCGGCGATCTTGCCAGCAGGTCTATCACGTAAGCAGCTTCTTCTTTACTCTTCATCTTTTTCCGCAGAATCTTCCAGACGCCTACTCTGCTCTTCAAAGCATTGTCGAACCAGAACTCCTGCTGAACGTCGCACGCCAGAGACGAGCGAAAAAGAAACTCTATCTGTTGACGACTGAGCGCTAGAACATTCGCCTTCTCTGTAATCTTGCTCAGATTCTCTGCCGCCATCAGATGCTCATTCTTGCGCCCGCCCGCCTCATACTCTTTGAGAGCATCGTTAAGGGCGCGGCGCGGCCAGATAGCTCTGACCCGCGCTTGCAGCCCTTCGAGGTGTTCGACCAGATAATCGTGTGAGAGTTCTACGACGCGAAGACGGCCTAAGTGCGTGAGACGAATCAGGCGCATCTCTTCGAGCTGATTGATGAGCACGCCGAGAGTTTCTGTGTCCGTGCTTAGCTCTTTGGCTAAATCCTCCATGTCACGAACGCGCTTCGTCTTCGTATCTTGATTGCGAAGGTGTGGCAGCATTCTTTCCAGCATTTCTAATTCCTCTTCCCCTTTGATCGTCTCGAACTGTTCTTCAAGACGCTCGAAGAGAAGATGTCCAGCGACGTTGCCCCCTTCGCCTGCAAATTCTTTGTAGTCTGCAAGCGTCAGGGTCTTGCGCCCCTCCGCCTTTTTCTGCCACAGAGTGTCACAGACAATCTGTAGTTTTGCTGGCTCGACCTCTTCGTTTTGGGAGAGGTCTTTGATGAGTTGGTCAACCAGGTCGTCTTCGATCTTAACGCCTTTGGTCAGAGCAGGCTCCACGATGGCGTCGCGCGCCTGGCTCTTGTTGAACCAGCGCAAGCGCAAGTTTGAGTTGCTATCGAAGATGGAAGGAATCTCGTCACGAAAAGCATCCATGCGCGCCAGAAAATCCTCGCGCATGGAGAAGACCAGATGAACTTTCGAACTTTCATCTCTGTAGATTTCGCCTACGTCTGAGATAAAGGCGCGCGCCTTCTCCTTGTTCTCTTCAAAAAGATAGATGAAGAATTCTTCGAATTGATCAAAGAAGAGGATGATCGGGTCCTTCAATTTCGACGGCGCGGCTTCCTGTCCAGATTCTTTTGCCTTCTGCTGCGCTTCTTCATCTTTCTGCTTTGCCTGATTGAAGATTTCCAGCAGCGACTCTGTTTGCAATCCGTCGAGACCGAAATAGCTGAGGAGGACGGGGCGGGCAGATTTCTCAGGGTCTCTACTAACCCTGATGTAGAAGGTCTTGTAACCGCGATTCTTCAATCGCGGGCGCACCCCTGCATTAATCAGCGAAGTCTTTCCCGTTCCGGTTCTGGCAAAGAGCACGACGAGACGGCTGTTGATAACATCTGCCATCAGGATGCGCGTCTCCGTCTTGCGTCCGAAGAAGTAACGCTCATCGGCGAGTTTGTAATAGTCGAGAAATCTGTAAGGTGAAGTGCTCATCGCCTCAGTTATCTTTGACGTTCAGGATGTTCCTTTTCATATTCAAGACATTTTTTCTCTAACTCATCGGCAAATTTGTAGAGGTCAATGTCGTAGATGATAACTTTCTTGTCTTTCCAGAACTCGACCCAGAAGGGCGAAGGCTTGCTTTGAATAGCGAAGGATTTGCGCTGCTCATCTTCGTCCAGCGCTTCGATCAACCCTTTAAAGACTGCTCTAAAATCCCAGTCCTCCAAGCTGTATCCCAAGAACAGCAAAGAACTGCGCTGCAACTCGGCTCGGATAATTCCGGGGACGCCTTTGACCGGATGCCCGATGATGGTGAGGAATTGAATGTACTCCTCTTCGGTAATAATCACGTCCTTAGCCTGTTTGGGCACGCCCAGATCTTCTTCTAAAAACGTCCCGTGCATCTTGTAAAG
>JBAWGU010000789.1:0-5377 GCA_049593215.1 Pyrinomonadaceae bacterium | reverse complement strand
GGACACGTGAAACCTCTGACTGTAGGTAAAATCCATCAATAATGGTGGCACGTGAAACATTGGGGAACAAAATCTCTGGCACATAAACCTACATTGTGTTAGTTTACGCGTTGATAGTCCAAAATCTTTCCTGGCTGAAGGCAATGGCTAAAACCATCGCGGTTGCAAACCAAAAGGGTGGCGTAGGAAAAACAACTACGGCGGTAAATCTGGCAGCCGCTCTAGCTGTAGCGGAAATGCGTGTCCTTCTTGTAGATGCAGACCCGCAGGCTAATGCCACTTCCGGGGCTGGCATCCAACGTGGGAGTTTTCGCCGGAGCCTCTATCACGCCCTGGTCCTGTCAGAGCCTCTCCAAAATATTATTCATTCAACCGAGCTTCCATTATTAAAGGTTCTACCGGCAGATAGGAATTTGGCAGGGGCTGAGGTAGAGTTTGTTGATATTGAAAAGCGTGAATACAAACTAGCAGAGGTCTTAAAAAGTGTCGAGAATGATTATGATTTTATCATTATTGACTGTCCGCCCTCTTTAGGTTTACTTACGCTGAACGCCTTAACTGCGGCAGACTCTTTACTCGTTCCAATACAGTGTGAATATTATGCTCTTGAGGGGGTCACAGAGTTATTCGATACATTGGCCCGCATCAGACGTGCGCTAAATCCAAGCTTAACCATTGAGGGACTTCTGCTTACCATGTATGACGAAAGAACAAATCTTTCGGGGGCAGTAGCTACGGACTTAAGAGATTTTTACGGCCAGCAGGTCCTGGAAACCGTGATCCCGCGCAATGTCAGGCTTGCGGAAGCTCCAAGTTACGGTAAACCTATTATTCTCTATGACATACGCTCTCGCGGGGCGGAAAGCTATCTTCAACTGGCAAAGGAGGTTATGGCTCATGACAAGAAGAGTTCTCGGACGGGGACTGAGCGCGCTGCTGTCGGATACGGCGGCGACCAGCAGTGAAGAGCTGTTGGAAGTTGATATAGATTTGATTGAACCAAGCCCATCGCAACCTCGCACACACTTCGATGAAGATCGCCTTGAAGAGCTTGCGCAATCAATTCGCTCAAATGGAATTGTGCAGCCTTTGCTTCTGCGTCGGCGCGGCGCGCGCTATCAACTGGTAGCTGGCGAAAGGAGATGGCGCGCAGCGCAGCGTGCGGGCCTGCAAAGAGTCCCGGCAGTTGTCAGAGACATCCCTGATGAAAAATTACTCGAACTAGCGTTAATCGAAAACATACAACGTCAGGAGCTTAATGCCATCGAAGAAGCGCAGGCTTACAGGAGGCTTATAGAAACATTAGGTCTAACTCAGGAAGTTGTTGCTCAGCGTGTAGGTAGAGACCGATCTTTTGTTACCAATTATTTGCGACTCCTGCGGTTGCCAGAAGATATTCAACGCCTCGTGGAGGAAGAAAAAATTTCTATGGGACACGCACGCGCACTGCTCGGGGTGGATGATGCTGATATTCAAAGGCGCGTGGCTCGAAACATAATTGAGCAGTCTTTATCTGTACGCGAAACCGAACGCGCAATCAAGCGAATCATCGCGGGAGCAAACCCTGCCATAGCTACCATCCCTCCGCAAAAGCGCGACGATGCAAACATGCGCGCCGCCGAAACCAAGCTTCGCAGGCGCTTTGGCACTCAGGTTCGAGTGATGCCGAGTCAAAGCGGCCCCGGCGGAAAGATTGAAGTTGAATACTACAATGATAATGATCTTGATCGTATCTACCAAATGCTGATTGGGACGCAAGCATCAGAGTCAACATCCTAAGATCAATATTCCCACATTTAATTATCCATTTTCAGACACACTGGACATACGTAAACTGTTGTGGAGAAATCCATTTACGTTCGAGGTAAAAAGTAAAATGAAGAAACGCTTGACTGAGATGGTCTCGTGTGCAGGTTGAGTGGCTAAGCTTGCACCGCGAGATTTAGCCCAAGTTTTGGGCCAATTACCAGCACAGCCAGCAAATGAAAACGTACTCGTCGGGTACGACTTGGCTGATGATGCCGGTGTGTATCGTCTGCGGGATGATGTTGCGTTAGTGCAAACCGTGGACTTCTTTACTCCTGTAGCCGACGACCCGGAAGTATATGGTCGAATTGCTGCAATTAACTCTCTCAACGATATTTATGCGATGGGCGGAAAGCCTCTGACGGCCCTTGCAATCGTCTGCTATCCGCAAAAAGAGGATATGGAAGTATTAGGTCAAATTCTGCGCGGCGGGCAGTTAGCAATGAATGAAGCAGGCGTGACGGTGCTGGGCGGACATTCAATTGATGATGCAGAGATTAAGTTTGGTTATGCAGTAACGGGAATAGTTGACCCTAACCGCGTCATAACAAACGCGAATGCTCAGCCGGGGGACGTTTTACTTTTAACAAAACCAATAGGAACAGGGGCTATTAGCACAGGAATTAAAAGGGGAGTTGCCGGGGAGAGCGCCGTTGATGCTGCGATGAGAGCTATGACAACGAGTGCCGCCAACGCATCCGAGGCGATGCAGAGTTTGAGGGCACATGCTTGCACGGATGTGACAGGGTTCGGGTTGTTAGGCCACGCTTACGAGATGGCAAAGGCGAGCAAAGTCTGTTTAGTAATAGATGCCTCGCAAGTGCCGCTCTTGCCGGATGTCCTTGAGTTAATAGCTCAGGGGATGTTGACGCGTGGAGACAAGAATAATAGAGACTATGTGGGCGATACGATTGAGATAGGAAATAATATTTCCGGTGAGATGCAAAGTGCGCTTTTTGATCCACAGACGGCTGGGGGATTGCTGATTAGTATTGAGAAGTCGAAGACGGAAGAGTTAGTTGAGCGGATTGATGGCGCTGTGATAATTGGCGAAGTAGAACCTTATGCGGATTATCTGATTCGAGTCGTCTGATTTCCTCAAAAAATATTTTCAAAAACGGTCAAACCTATCCGAGATATTGCAAAAAGGAGAAGTGCGCGCGCCTTGACGGGTTGTGAAATTGCGTGCTAGACTCGCAAGCTTTTGACACACTTGCATTTTTACGAATCTACAACCGAGCAGTACATCTCACTCGTGAGAGCTGATTAAGCGATATGATCTTGCTGGCCTTCGCTGAAAACTCCATCCAACTTGTGCCGGACGGCACGCTGCTTATTCATATTGCGCTCATCCTGTTGATGGTATTCGTCCTCAACAAAACTCTTTTCAAACCTATCAATCGTATTCTTGAAGAGCGTGAGCGGCGCACGCGTGGGCGTTCCGGCGAGGCGCGAGGAACTTTGCAGAAAGTTGATGAAATGCTCACCACTTATGAGCATACGCTTCGTGAGGCGCGTTCGGAAGGCTATCGTTTGATGGAGGAGATGCGTGGGGAAGCAATGCGCGAGCGGCAGGCGAAAATCGGCGCGATGCGCGAGGAGTTAGAACGCTCTGTTGCGGTTGAGAGGGAAGCGATTCGCAGTCAAGCTGAAGAAGCGCGGGCGACGCTTGAAACTGATGCGCGGCAGATTGCCATGCAGATCGGCGAGCAGATTCTTCATCGCCCGATTAGCGATTCGGCAAGTGGTTTCGGCACGCGCGCGTAAAAGTTTATGTTTATTGCTATCGTAAAATCATCTCTCCTTTTTGTTCTAGATGAGGGAGGAAATATGCCCGGATGGTTTCCCTGGTGGCTCAACTATCCGGGATTCGAGGCATGGAAGTTTATCAATCTCTTCCTGTTTGTTGGCTTGCTCTATTTTCTGCTGCGTCGTCCTGTGAGCGAATCGTTTAGAGCGCGAAAAGAAGGAATCCGCCGCGACTTGATGCGTGCTCAGGAAGAGCGCAATGCGGCGCTTGCAAAATTGGAAGAGGTTCAAGCAAGGCTCGCGCGTTTGGATGAAGAGGTAGCGAGCGTGAGAGAGCAGACGAAGAGGGAAGCTGCGGAAGAGCGTGAGCGGATTGCGCGCTCGACTGAAGAAGAGACGCAGAAGTTGAGAGAGCAGGCGCAGCGAGAGATTGAGAGCGCGGGCAAGGCTGCGCGGCAGGAGTTGCGCCGCTACGCTGCGGAGCAGAGCGTGCAGTTGGCTGAAGAGATGATTCGCAGAGACATGCGGCCTGAAGATGATGCTCGCATGTTGAGCCGCGAGATTGAAGAGCTTGGAGGGATCAAGCGTTGAGCGTGCAAGCGGTGGCGCGTCGTTATGCAACGGCGTTGGCGGATGTGTTGATGGCGCGCGGGGAAGCGCATGAAGTGCAAGAGGAGTTGGCTGCATGGGAGCGCATGATGCAGTCTAACCCGCAGCTACAGGAAGTCTTCAGCAACCCGACCATTCCCTACGATCAAAAACAGAAAGTTCTAGGCACTCTTATCACGCGCACGCGTGTACGCCCGATGACTGCGAATTTTCTGCAAGTGCTTTTACAGAACCAGCGTCTTGCAGAGTTAAGCGAAGTCAACAAGCGTCTAGCACATGTGTTGGATGAGCGTTCAGGAATCGTCTCTGCGCAGGTGACGACGGCGCGGCCTGTGCCGGAATCCGTGCAAGGTGCGTTGCAAACAAAGCTGATACAGATGACGGGCAAGGCCGTGCGTTTGAGCTTCACGACGGACGAAGATTTAATCGGAGGCATCGTCGCGCGCATCGGCTCGACCATCTACGACGGCTCTGTGCGTAACCAACTGCAACAGGTCAGAGAGAAACTTACGGGGAAATGATGAATGATGAACGCGAAACGATGAGGTAAAGAGCAAGGCTGTTCATTCATCGTTCATCATTCATACTTCATCATTTCCAATCGAGGATTATATGGAACCGATTAGAGCTAACGAGATCAACGAAATTATTCGACAGCAGATAGAGAACTTCGAGACGGGCGTAACCGTGACGGAAGTCGGGACGGTGATTAAGGTCGGTGACGGCATCGCGGAGATTCACGGTCTTGAGAAAGTGATGGCCGGTGAGTTGCTCGAATTTCCAAACGACGTGCGCGGCCTCGCTCTAAATCTTGAAGAAGACAAAGTGGGCGCGGTGCTCTTCGGCGATTTCCAGACCATCAAAGAGGGCGATCTGGTGAAGCGCACGGGCCGCATCATGGAAGTCCCGACGGGCGACGCTCTCATCGGGCGCGTCGTGGATGCGCTTGGAAATCCTGTTGATGATCGTGGTCCAATTATCACAGACACTTTTAATGCTATCGAACGCATCGCGCCCGGCATCGTTGATCGTCAACCTGTGAAAGAGCCTTTGCAGACAGGACTCAAAGCGATTGACGCGATGGTCCCGATTGGTCGCGGTCAGCGCGAACTCATCATCGGTGATCGCCAAACAGGTAAGACCGCAGTTGCCGTTGACACGATCATCAACCAGAAGGGCAAGAACGTCATCTGCATCTACGTCGCTATCGGGC
>JBAWGU010000788.1:0-5654 GCA_049593215.1 Pyrinomonadaceae bacterium | reverse complement strand
GTGCAGGAGCGGCGCGAGGCGCACGCGCGGGCGGCGTTTGCGAACGTAGAGAGCGCCGATGCCTTGCGGGCCGTAAAGCTTATGCGCGGACATGGAGAGCAAGTCAATGTTCATCGCTTCTACATCCACCGGAACGTGTCCGACGGATTGCGTGGCGTCGGTGTGAAAGAGAATTTCATGCTCTCGTGCGATGCGCCCGATTTCAGCCACCGGCGCGATTGTGCCGATCTCATTGTTGGCCGTCATGATTGAGATGAGGACGGTTTGCGGCGTGATGGCGCGACGCACTTCATCCGGGTCAACCAGACCATAGCTATCAACGGGCAAATAGGTGACGCGACAGCCGCGCTGTTCGAGATGGTGGCACGTATCCAGAACGGCTTTGTGTTCGGTAACACATGTGATGATGTGATTGCCGCGCGCGGCGTATTGTTCCGTCGCGCCGATGAGGGCAAGGTTGTCGGCTTCGGTTGCGCCGCTGGTGAAGATGATTTCGTCGGGCTGCGCGTTGATGCCGTCTGCGATTTGACGACGCGCTTTCTCGACGGATTGTCCGGCTGCTGCGCCATACTCGTGATCTATGCTGGCAGCATTGCCGAAACGCTTATTGAAGTAAGGCAGCATCACTTCCAGCACGCGCGGGTCAACCGGCGTGGTCGCGTGATGATCCATGTAAACGGGACGGCGTGAGAGACCGCTTTCGTTTGGCAAGTCTAAGCCTCAGTAGTAAAAGAAAGAATCAAGTCGTCTGACTTTTCATCAACAGTTACCCTCTCCAAAACAATCAGCTTGGAAGTTTCCAAAACGTACTCGACAGGCCCTTCTGCGGTGAGAGTAGCAATACTGTCGTAACCTGCGCTTCGCAAAGGCTCAGACCAATCATCATGCCACAGGTCGAAGATATGATGACCGTTACGAAGGGCAGCGAAGAGGAAACGGTCTTCGACAGCTTGAGCCAGTTCCGCGACTTGCAGCCAGTTATAGCCTCCGTTCGCGTCAACGATTTCCAGCCGCCGGGCGGACTCAGGCAGCTTGGCCTTCACCAGACTTTTGCCGTCCTGCAACGCTGCGTCGGCCTCGTAGTACCAGTATTGCCCTTGCTGCGCGAGAAACTTGCCCGCTTTACTGTTTGACTTACCATTAGTCTCAGCTCGGTACAGTAATACTTCGCGCGGCGGAGGCGTAGAAAAGCAGAGGGCGGACGATTCTCTGGCTTCGGCATCCTGACGCAGTTCATAGAGCCGCGCCAGCATGGGTTTCATCTCCAGCAGCAAATCGGCATCGAGTTCGGCTGTAGTCGCAAAGAGCAAAACCTGCTCGCTGACTTCAGGGAAATAATTATTGACCAGCCGCGCGCGATGATGTTCGTCCAGACGCGCCAGCGGCGTATCAATGACCAGAGGCAACTGCCGCCCGCTCACCTGCCGCAGAGACTGAAGCCATGCCAGCGCGTAGAGTTGGCGCTCGCCCGCCGAAAGCTCCGTGACGTTCAAAGGCCCGTCGTTTGTGCCATGCAACTCAATGCGAAACGTTTCCGGATCAATTGTCACCGCGCTCAACAAATGTCCCTTGCGACAGAGACGATTGAAGCTGGCAAGGAAATGCTCTTGCAGAGATGCGATACGTTGCTTCAGTAAGTTGCTCTTATAATCCAGCAAAACCTTTTTGCTGCGTTCGGCGAATATTAAACGCTGTTCGTTAGCTCTCGCTTGAGACAGTTGCTCGTCAAACCGCTGGCGCTGGCGTTCATGCTCGTCACGCTGGTATTGCAACGAGCCGATCTTTTCGCTACGTGCGTTGTTTTGTGATTGGAGTTTTTGCAACTCACTTTGCAGACGTTCTATCTCTTGCTGAATCGGTTTTAGAACATCATCTTCAGGAGCACGCTTGAGGTCTTGTTTGAGTTGCTGCTCCTCCTGCTGCAAGGCGCGCGACTCAGCGCCGAGTTGCTTGACCTGCGCGGGGACGGAGCGGAGCGCTTGCTCAATCCAGCCAAGCATCCGTTCTCTTTCGGGAACAGCCAAACTATGAATGACACCCCGCGTTTCGTCCGCCTGAGAACTGAGTTCTTTGCTCAACTCTTTTAACAAGCGTTTCGTTAGAGTCTTGCGCGCTTGGGGAGACAGCTCCAGCCCTTTCCAGAATTTGTCGGCTTGTAGCTTCGTCTGCAAAGCCTCTACGCGCTCCTGCCATAAAGCAGATGTTCCCTCTTGCCTTTGCAGGCTGGCTTCGGTCAGTAATCGCTGCTCAAGCTGGCGGCAGAGTTCCGGCACAAGGCAGAAAGGTAAAAGCTCATTGCACAGGGTTTCAATCTGCGCGAATACTCGTTCGGCTTCGCGTTGGTTATGCGCCAGCCGCTCTTGCAGCGCTTTACGCTGCTCGGCATAAGAGCCACCTTCCGCCGCCAAGTAACCTTCCTGCGCCGTCAATTCACCGCGTAATTGTTCCCCCTCTTTTTCAAGGACTGAAACTTCTTCGCGTAATCCCCCGATTTCTTCGTCTAACTCGTCAACGCTGCGTTTCTGATCTCGCGATTGCTGTTGTAAGCCCTTGATGTTTGTGTTGCCGCCACCGCGTAGGGTTGAGTAACGGTCAAGATCGGCTAGAAGTTTATCTACCAGATCAAGCCCCAACAGCCTTTGCAGCGCATCGCGGACAAAGCTATCCGGCTGTTCGGCGCTGGCGAAATCCTCCAGCTTCTCCGCATCGAAAAAACAGAGCGGAGACATGCCCGGCGGAATGAGTTCATTCAGCCAGTGTTGCTCATCTTCTCGCGTCACGTCCGGTGGTTGGCCGTTGCATAGAACGGTAAGTTCTTCACTGACCTTACTGCCTTCCAAATACCACTGACGTTTAACTTCCACGTGCAGGAGCTTCCCGGACTTTACGTACTCAAAGTTGAGCGAGACGTAAGCTTCACCGCTCAAGACAGTCAAGCCTAAATCGTTTGAACGATGCAAACGGCTGAGCAGAAAGTTTTGATAATCATGGCGGCTAACCCGGTCTCGTAGGGAGAGCGCGCCGTGCAGCGCCAAGCTCATGGCTTGGAACAACGTGCTCTTTCCGACGCCGTTGGCTCCGCTAATAGCAGTCAAATGCTGCCGCGTACCTTTGGAGCCAATGGTAGGCGTAAAATCAAAATGATGGCGTCCTCGAAAGACACCGAAGTTGTAAACCGTCAGGCCAAGTATCTTCATCGCATTACACCGTCCGGTTCATGGCCTTATTCACAAACTCTTCGTCGTTGAGCCATTCCTCTGCTAACACCGTATTCAAGTCTTTCTGAATCCCCGCGCGTCGCGCCATGCCCTGCGAACGTTTTTCGGCTCCGAGCAGCTTCGCTACCAGTTCAAATGGGACATCATGTTCCAGGCAGGCAGTCTCCAGTAAATGTTTGTCTTCAGCATCAAACTTTCCATCATCATCTGCGAGCCACTGTAAATCGTAGCCGTTCACTTCACGGAAAATCTGCGGCACGGAGTCTTCCCAATCCTGCCGCTCTGTACGCCAGAGACGGCGAATCTCATGCAGCTCTTCTTGGGAGAGGAGTTCTGTGTCAGCATCCGGCCCGTTGCGGCGCACATCGGCTTGTGCCCGCAATACTCTCGCCAGCATTTCTTTGCTGGTCTTGAGCTTGTACGTCCGCGCCGCGAGTTTTCCGTCACCCATGTGAATCTTTCTACCGTCGCGCCCTTTGGTGTCACGGTACTTATGTTTCTTCTGCGGGTCAATCGTCTCAGCTAGCCAATCACGAAAATCCAACAACGGTTCTAGCCAGCCTTCGCCATTATCAACCATCGCTTCCATAGAAGAATCGCGGTTGGCAACCGTGCAAACCCAGCATCCGAAACGACTGTTGCCACATGAGGGTGTCGAAGTGTCGATAACTAACGGGCATTCACCCGAACTCGCGCTACGGTAGAGCGCCGCCAGGTCACGATTACTGTTGCCCCAGGGCGAAGGTACTTGCAACAGATAAGTCCAAACATCGTCGGTCGAAAAATCTGCAACTGGCGCGTAAACCCAGGCTCCGGGGAGAGTAGAGTGCCGCCGGAACAGATGACCTTTCACTTGATACGTGCTCATCAGCTGGGCACGCGTGGCGCTCTCTTGAGCGCGCACGCCAAGTACCATCACGACTTCACCGTTTTGCTTAACTTTCTCTGCGATGAAGCGATTGGCGGGACTAATTTTGAGCCTCTCCGTACACCAGCGAAAGCGAGTGGTTGGGGCAGGGTAACCCCGCCCAATAAGGTTGACGAAGAAGCTATCGTTCAGCGTCGGCATCACTTTTTCGGCACGGAAAGGCATTCCCGTTTCCGTCGCTCGCTCATTTATCCGGTTGAGCGTTGCATCAATGTAATCAACGATCACCGGCGTTTCGACTTTTGTATCAGAGGCAATAACGTAAACCGGTTTCTGTCTCTGCTCTGGCGGTAGAGTTTCCAGCGCCTTCCAGACCAATTGTAGAACCGCAGTCGAGTCCTTTCCCCCGCTATAACCTATAACCCAGGGTTGCGGGTACTTACAGTAAGCGATGCGAATCTCATCGTAGATATCCTCCACCGTACGTTGCTTAAAAATGGAGCTTTCTGCTGGGAGACCTGTAGCCATATTATTTGTCTATATCTTTCTGGCATGAAATATCAAGATATACGCTAGGACAGAGGGCATCCTACCATATCTTGCATACCGCTGCTAAGAAGCGAATGGATCAAAGGCAGTCCGACAATATTGACCACCTGATTAAGCTACACTTGATTCTTCCATGAGCCATGCATCTATCTCAGCGTCTTGGGCGCCAGTCCGATAGAGATAGTTAATGAATCCTCCAGGATCATAGATTGTCTTGCTGCCAAGAACTTCCACATTGAAGAGAGCGAAGCGGTGACAGATTTCCCGGGAATGCTTAGACTTGGGCTTCCCTCCGCGCCGGCGGTTACTACGTCTACGTGCTTCAGCTTGAAAATCCGGTGTAAGGTATGGAAGGACAGGCTGCTCGGCCTGCGCCGAGTTTAAATTTTGCATTTTGACTTCTCTCGGAAATGAGCGCGGTGAAGTAGATGGCGCTTGAGATTCTGACGAAGGAAATGTCTCGTTCTGAGCAACACTCAAACCATTCATCCAGCGATGATGCGGGAAATAAACACGCACATCCTCCTTGTTCAAATTGCCACGTGAGACCAGAATCAACCCTGACTCTTCAAGCTCCATTAAGTAGCGAGCTAACTGACCTTCGTTTCTCCCCAACGCGGTAGCAACCATCTGAAAATATAATTGAACCGCCCCCTTTGAGTTTGCCTGCTGTCCGAGACAAGAATACGCCAGTTTTGCCCCACCGGAAAGTTCTGGTCGCGACAACAGCCAGTGTGGGAAGCGTGCGGCGGTTGAAGCAATTCAGCGGCTGCGTCCCGTCAAAAATCCCGCAGATGCGGAAAAGCCAGAATTAAGGCTTGCCGTAAACAATTGATGTTTGAAGAGATAGCTTCAGTCAGGCTGCTCGGAGGTCGCGGGTTCGAGTCCCGTCGGCTCTGCCATCTTTTCAACAAGTTAGCGTCACTGTGACAAGTCGCTAACAGTGAGTGTGCCACTAATTGTGTCACCAGAATTCCCGCGACCCTGAATACTTAGCTCGATAAGGCATAGAAGTAGGG
>JBAWGU010000787.1:0-5451 GCA_049593215.1 Pyrinomonadaceae bacterium | reverse complement strand
CCACGTCCACCGCCGCCGCGTCCTCCACCTCCGCGTCCTCCGCCACCACCGCCGCCGCGCCCGCCTGCATTTCCTGCGGCTCTCTCTTCGCCAAAGCCAAACGTCTTGCTCACTCTCATGTTGACAGTGAAGGATGAAGGCCCCTGCCCAAAGTTGCGCGGGATGATTGCATCGCCCGGCTGCGGGTTGACATTGAAGTTGCCGAAGCTGGTGCAACGAATGTCAGGGTCGTTGCAGTCCGCGCCCGAACCAGCGAAAGCAGGACGGTCTGTGAAGAGGCGATCACCATTCACGTCGCGCCCGATAGTAATATTAAACGGGCGGCCACTGCTGGCGATGATGAAAGGATTCAGGCGCAAGCCCCACGGCGCAGTGATAGAGCCGACGATTGTGAGACGATGACGAATATCAACGGAGGAACGCCCGTACTCCGTGCTCAAATCAAATTGATTGGCAGGAAAAGTGTTTGACCCATCCGTATCGCTGTTCGCTTTATTCAAGACGTAGCTCACAAAGAGCGTGGCTTTGCTGCTGAAGCGACTGTTGACGCTCAGAATCAACTGGTTCTGGTTAAAACGTCCGCTTGATTCATACTGGTATGTGTTGAAGTTTGTGCCAACGGCGCGCGAGCGCAGGACGTGCAGCGTGCGCGCTGAGATAAACGATGCCGAAAGAGACATTCTGTATGGCAACTGCCGCTCTAAGCTGAAAGCCGCTTGCATCGTGTAAGGTGTGCGTAAATCATCTGCGACGACGCGCGTGATCTGCGGGATGCTGAATCCTTCAAGAGTTGCGATTGACGGCACGTTCGGGAAAAGGTCCAGAATCGAAGTGCCGCCTGCCGTCGTATTTGTCACGATGAACTGCTGCTGGTTCGTCCCGTTGAAGCGATTGGTTTGCAGCGTCAGGCTTTCGCTGAAGCGATCATAAAAGAGGCCAACGCCGCCGCGTATGACTGTCTTCTGTTGCCGCGCTCCCGCTCCGCTTCCGCCTGCGCCCGGCGCCCATGCGAAAGCAAGGCGCGGCGCAAAATCCGTGCGGCTGTGGATGTTGTTCTGCGTCTCGTAGCGCAGGCCCAGAGAGAAAGTCAGGTTCGGGCGATAACGCCAGTCGTCCTGTATGAACGGGCTGAAATCCCAGCGAGTGACGGCAGCCTGCGGGTTGCCGCCGTTGATTGAAAACTGCGTTGCGCCGCCGCCACGCGCGCGTATCTCTGCTGCGCTGAGTCCCTGCTGCTGAAAGAGGAGCGTGCGGCGATAGCGTTCGATGCTCGTGATCGAAGTCAGCAAGGGCTGGCCCGTCGCAGGGTCAATCACCACCTGATTGTTCGCATCGAGCACGGGCGCGTCGCCACCGGCAAAGGTGTATGTGCCCGCAAAGTTCTGCGGCGAGACATCTGTTATCTTCACTCCGCGCAAACGCGCTCCGGCTTTGAGCGAATGATTTCCTGTGGTCCAGGAAGTGTAGTTCTGCAACTCCCAGTTGTCTTGATTGTTAAGCGAGAGTCCGACCTGTGAGCCGCCGCCCGTGAAAGCGTCCAGCACGCGGATGGTCGGCTGAGAGTTGTCGCCTACCTGATTCCTGCGCTCGCGCACGTATTGAAAACGCGTCTCGTTGATAATCTTCTGATTGATGATGGCAGTTTCAGTCAACTGCAAAGTGTGCTCGCGGTTTGTCGTGTTGAAAGCGCGCGAGGCAAGATTGAAATCACCGACGCCGGAGTTGATGTTGCTCGATTTCGCGTAGGTGTAGCGCGCGACGAGCGTGTTGTTTTTATTCAACTGGTAATCGAGGCGCGGGCTAAACGTCATGCGGCGAACAGGCGTCACGATAGTCTGGCTAAACTGCGTGATGTTCAGCGCGGGATCAAGAATGGAGGCGCGTATCACTGCGTTGTCATCCGTCTCGCGCCGCTCGAAATCGAGAAAGAACGAAGCCTTCTTCGCGTTCAAAGGCCCGCTCAGGTTGCCGCCGTATCTGCGAGATTGAAACGGAGCGCGCGAGGGCGCAAACGGGTTGCGCGAGTTCAAGCTCTCGTCGTTGAAATTGAAAAACGCCTGCCCGCGAAATTTGTCTGTGCCCGGCTTCGTGAAAATCTCTATCCGCCCGTAGCCGAGACGGTCATACTCCGCAGAGAAAGGATTGCGGTTGATGCGAACCTCGCGTATGGACTCTTTCGGAGGAAGACGCCCGCCCGTGAAACCGTCTATGTAGATGTCGCCGCCGTTCAAGCCTGCCGATGGACCAGCGAGAGCTTGCAGCGCGTCCGCCAGATCATCAGGGTCATCCGGCAAAGCGTCCAGGTCAGTCCCGCGCAGAACGACTGCGCCAATGTTGTTCTCAGGCTCAGTGCTCACGGGCGGCTCTGCCGTGACGGTCACTTCAACTGCTTCGACAGCGACGCTCAGCGTAATGTTGAGCGGCTCGTTGCGTCCGGCGGCGACTTCGACAGCAGCGTTCTCAAACGTAGCGAAGCCCGGCGCAACGGCTTGCAACTGGTAGCGGCCCGGCGCAAGCGAAGGAAAAGCGTAACTGCCTTCGTTGTCCGTCGTCGCCGTCTTCTCCACGCCGCTCGCGTCCTTCACCGTCACCGTCGCGCCGATAATCAACCCGCCAAACTCATCCGCCACGCGCCCACGCAACGTCGCCGAAGACTGCTGCGCCACGACACTCAAAGAACCGAATAGAAAAACCGCGCCCACAAAAACCACTCGCCCAAACAACCCCTGAACTAATCTCATCACACTCTCCCCCAACAAAAGGGATGAGGGATGAATGAAGAAGTATGAACGAGGAATGATGAATGATGAATGAAAAGCTTTTTGTCTTTCATTCATCATTCATCCTTCCTAATTCATCGTTTCCTTTTCATCCCTCATCCCTCATCCCTCATCCCTGCTCTTACGGTTGATCCCGATTGACTGTGCCGCCGCCCAGAACGTCGCCGGGCAGGCCCGGATTCATTCCCCTCGGATTGCGATTGCCCTGCCCCTGCATCAAGCGATTCAGGAATGCTTCATCGCCCGTGAGCAGCATGATGGCTGTAACGTTTGAAGCGTCTGCGCCGCCACTGCCTGTCACAAAAACCGTGTCGCCTTTCTTCAACTCGCCGAGCGTCACGGCAGGCAGGCTCTCAAACGCCTCTTGAAAATTTCTGCCGCCACCGCCACCGCCGCGAGGCCGCCCGCCACCTGCTCCTGAATTTGCGCCGCCGTCCGCTTGCTCTCTTCTTCTTCCGCCCTGCCCGTTTGGAGGACCATTTCCAGCCCCGCGATTCTCAGCCCTTCTCTGCTCAAAAGATGCCGCAACCTCCGGCGTCACGCGGCGCAGGGACGAACGCTTGCCGATGCGGACGTTGATGGTCTGGCCCGTCTGCGCGGATTTAATTGTGACTTCATTCGTTGCAGGATTAACTGCCGTCACCGTTCCGCCCGTGCGTATGAAAGAGCCTGCGATAATCTCTTCGGCAGCGACGTGCAAGCCGTCCGTGCTCTTCTCTCCGAGCGCGCGAATCTGATCTCCGACTTTCAATTCGGCAAAAGAACTCTGCGCCGCGTCGCTCAGTTTCATAGAATCCGGCGCATAGCGCAGAAAGCGCGTGTTGTCCGTTGCGGCAATCGTGACTTGAGTTGCGCCCTCACGCGAACGCCCGAGCACAGTAATCTCTCGCTTGTCAGGATTGACTGCGCTGATGCGTCCGGCGACGCCGCGCTGGCGGAAATCTTCGCGGCCACGCTCCTGCGCGTTTGCAACCGCAGTCTTGCTGACAACGATCAGTTGTCGCACAGGCAAACTCGCTTCACCGTTTCGCGTTGTCGCGCTACGCGCCAGCACGCGATCACCTACGGCGATGTCCGCGAGCGTGATGGTCGCAGCCTTCTCTAAACTTGTTTCGCCGGGAGAGAGACGCAGGTAAGCGGTCTTCTCATCCAACAAAACCGTAGCAGTGTCGCCTGTGTCCGTCTTGATGATGACCTTTTGCGCCGCAGCATCAATCGCCGTCACTTCGCCGATGATGCGACCCGGCTGCGCCGTTTGAGCAAACGTCTGCGCGCAAGCCATTGAGATAATCAACGCGCAGAAAATCATTGAAAGCTTTCTCATCTTTATACCTTCTATCTTTGAATCAACGCCCACACCTTTACACATGCTCTTCAAGGGGAAAAGACATTGCTTAAAACAGGGGGATTTGCTTGAGGAGAATTAACCGTGCCTATTTGCACGCTCGAATATGAGGACGAGCGAAAGGGGAAGCCGGTTACAAAAAATTCCGTTGGGGTGCAATCATTGTAACAGAAGATAGCTTCGCAAAGGCAAAAGGTAAAAGTAAAAAGGCAAAAGTCAGGGGAAGCCAGCTTTTTATTAAATCACTCATGTTGAGTTGTTTAATTAAAAAGTGGTTTCCCCACACTTTTGCCTTTTTCCTTTTTAATTTTGCCTTTCTCCCACCCGCAGGCGGAAGCCCGCGCGTACAAGAAGCGGCGGGCCAAGCGTCTTGACAGGCGTGCGCCCTGCTTCGTAGCGCTCGTTGAAAAGATTTTCGGCAGCGATGAAAAGCTCTACGCCATGATTGATGCGGCGCGACACAAACGCGTCGAGCGTAAAGTAGCGTTGAAGAGGAAAGCGATTCTGGTCGTCGTCAAACTGCGCTCCGGTGGCGCGGCCCTGTAAAGAGAAAGTTATCAGTGAAGGGTTCGTATAGCGCGTTTGAAAAGTTAGCTGATGCCGCGCGACCTGCGGGATGAGCAGACCTTCCAGAGCAGTGTTGGCCGGAAAACTTTTCACCGTCGCATCAACAAACATGTAGCCGCCAGCGATTGACCAATGCTCGCCTAAGCGCGCGTCCGTCTCAAACTCGAAACCGCGCGAGCGCGTGCTTCCAAGATTCTGTCTCTGCCGCGTGATGAGCGCAGGCGTCGTCGTCAAAGTCACGTTAGCGATGGCGCGCGTGATCTCCGTCCAAAAGAGCGTTGCTCTCATGTTCAATCTGCGATTGAATGGAGCGACGCTCACGCCCGCTTCGCCGCCCGTCAAACGCTCCGCACGCAGGTTCTCGTTCGCCAGTGTCAGCACATCGCCGACACGAAAACTCCTGTACAACTCGTTAAGAGTCGGCGCGCGAAAGGCGCGATAGACCGCAGCGTTCAAAGAAACTTTTTCGGTGGGTTTATAAAGCACAGAAAATTGCGGACTCCATGCCGTCTCTTCTCTGTCCGCGAAAGCGTTCACAGTTGCCGTTGCATTCTGTCTGATGGCACGACTCGCAGATTGCGCGGCGAAGTTGCGCCAATGGTCCACTCTCACGCCTGCGTTCAGGAAGAGACGCGGCGTGATGCGTATGATGTCTAACGCGAAGATGCCGAGGGAGCGTTCGCGCCCGCCTGCGCCCACCAGCGACGACGGCCTCGATTGCACGTAAACAATCTCATCGCTTGCGCCGCGCACTTCGCT
>JBAWGU010000786.1:0-3077 GCA_049593215.1 Pyrinomonadaceae bacterium | reverse complement strand
CAGCAGACAGGGCCATTCGAGCCGAAGGCCCAATAGCATTTTCCTCATCTTTGCCCTTTCAAGCTAGCCGCTCCATGCGCGGCTTCTCCCCTTTCAAGAGCCGCGTTGATAAGATTAAGCGGCTCGTCTTGCGGCTTCAATGTGCCCTCTAACGAGAGCACGTACAGATTGAGCGCAGCTTTGTGCGCATCCGTGTAAAGATAAGCTGACTCAATACCGGCCAAGAGTATCTTGCCTGCTTGCTCTATCCCATCAGGCCCGTTGTCAATCGCCTTCTTAATCGTGAAGAGTAGCCGCGCGAGACATTCAACGGCGGCTGCATCCTTGCATAAGATAGGCTCAAGGATAGCAATCCAATTCTCATGGTCTACAATTAAGCCATACTCATTACCAATTGTTCCGATAGATGCTTTCACAAGACGCTCGCTTAAATTTAATCAAAAACGGCTAACACAGCAATACAATATGTTACCAACCTTAGTAAATTTTATCAACTCATGGAGTTTCAACTGAAGCAATAAAACTGTACCATTGTCTGCTTATAGCTCAGCGCCGCCCTTACCAAACTTGGTAAGGCATCTAAAACCAGTGTCATAGCGGTGTTATAGTCGCGTAACTATGGCGTTGAAACTACAAGTTCAAGAGATAGCCAGAAAGCTTGGAATAGAGAATGCAGCGCAATTAGCGAAACTGACAGGTCTTGGACTGACCTCCTGTTATCAGCTATGGGAGGGAACGGCTCAAATGGTTTCGTTGAGAACATTGAATACGCTTTGCAATAAACTTAAAGTTCATCCGGCACTGCTGTTTGAGTATAAGCCCGATTTAGAGGAGAGGACTGCGCGCTCGGTTAAGGTCAAAAACAGGTGAGGGCTAGTGTAGAGTCTGAGGGAAATGGAATTGGATGAGAAGCGCGACCTGATTGAAGTCTGGCGACCAAGCGATCTCACACAGCTTGAGCTAAGACGTGGGTTTAGTGTCGCGCGTCCCGTGCCACGCCACTGGCATGAGGAATATCAACTCTGTCTCATTCAATCCGGACCAAGCGAACTAGGGTACAGAGGCAGCAGCTTGCCTACGCCGCCCGCCAGCCTCTTTATGATCTATCCCGGAGAGGTTCACTCGAATCGCGCTTACGACAATGCGGGTTGTAGCTACCGGACGCTCTTTGTTGATACGGAATTGATGCGCGGCGCGTCAATCGAAGTTCATGGAAAAGAGACGGGCCTGCCCTTCTTTCCAACTGCCGTCGTCTTCGATAAGGATGTGCTCTCACAGTACATGGACTTGCATCTGGCTCTTGAGCAACCGGCGTCAAGCCTTGAGCGGCAGGTCTTGCTTCTGAACTTTCTCGCGGTGCTGATTGCGCGCTTCGCAGAGAGCCGTCCGCAGCCCCGCTTATTTGGTCCAGAGCGACAAGCCGTCACGCGCGCCTGCGACTATCTCGTGGAGCATTATGCTGAGAATGTTTCGTTGGAAAATCTTGCGCGCATCGCTAACTTGAGTCCCTTCCATTTCAATCGCGTCTTCTCCGAACAGTTTGGGATGCCGCCTCACGCCTTTCAGACGCAGCTCAGAGTCTCGCGCGCGAAGACGCTCCTGCGCGAGGGCTGGACCATTCCGCAGGTAGCGTCTGAGACAGGCTTTGCAGATCAGAGCCATCTCAACCGTCACTTCAAGCGGCTGGCCGGAGTCACGCCGGGGCAGTACCGTTTGAGTAGCAAGAACGTTCAAGACCGCGCTCGTCTCTTCTGATAATCTTCGCCTCGTCCGGGATTAAAATTTCATTTCAATGAGGTCAGCTATGTTGAAGTTTTCCACCTCTCTGGCGGCAACTGTCTTGAGCGTGCTCATCTGCTGCGGCGCGGCTCGCGCGCAGACTGTGCCTTTCGATTCCGGCCAGTGGCAGATTAAGGACCAGAAAGCGCGCGTCGAAGATTATCTGGGCCGCAAGAGTTTGTATCTCACATCGGGCTACGCTTTCTTGAAAGATGTGACGTTTGAAGATGGCGTCATCGAAGTTGATATTGCCGCTCAGAATCTTCGGAACCTTCCATCGTTTATCGGAATCGTTTTCAGATTCGAGGACGAGGGCGGCCACGAGATAGTCTATTTTCGCCCGCACAAGAGCGGCCTTGAAGACGCCGTACAGTACACGCCGTCATTTAACGGCGCGGCGGCGTGGCAGCTATACAGTGGCAAAGGTTTTACAGCCGCCGTCGCTATTCCGCTTGAGCAGTGGGTTCACGCGCGTATAGAAATTTCAGGACTCGGCGGCAAAGTCTATTTCAACAACGCGGACAAACCCGCGCTCGTCATAGAAGATTTGAAACGCGGTTACAGTCGCGGCACAGTCGGACTCTGGGGCGGAGCAAACGGCGGCCACTTCTCAAATTTTACATACAAAGCCGAAGCTGCGAGCGCGAGAACGGAAAGAACGCAGACATCTCTCGCCGCAGGGATCATGTCGAAGTGGGAGCTATCGGACGCGTTCGACGTGGCTCAAAGAGACCCTGAAATTCTTCCTTCTCAATCCGAGATGAAAGCAATGAAGTGGGAAGCGGTCGGAGTCGAGCCGCCCGGCATGTTGGTCATCAACCGCTATCGCAGAAGCGCGGGCGTCGTGCGCTTCTTCTCCGAAGCGTCTGAGAGAACAGGAAAACGCGAAGGCAGAAAAGTCGTCTTCGCACGAACAACTATTTATTCCGACAGCAATCAAGTCAAGAAAATGTCTCTCGGCTACAGCGATGAGGTGACAATCTTTTTGAACTCAAAACCCGTCTTCACAGGTAAGAGCGCGTTCAGGTTTCGTGATCCCGGATTCCTCGGCATCATGGGTGTCGAGAACGACGCCGTTTATCTGGACCTTAAGAAAGGGCGCAACGAAATCGTCCTCGGCCTCGCAGACTACTTCGGCGGCTGGGGCTTCATCTGCCGCATAGACGACCCGCGCGGCATCCGTGTGGAATAATCGCGGATTGCAAAACAAATTTAGGAAGAGGCTGCCTCCATTACTTCTCCAGGGCATATTTACATTACGTGCAGGGAAAGCAGGACTCACCGCAGAGGCGCAGAGT
>JBAWGU010000785.1:0-11515 GCA_049593215.1 Pyrinomonadaceae bacterium | reverse complement strand
AAGGCGCAAAGACGAGCGCGAAGATGTTGAGAGCTTATCTTTCCTGCGTGCTTTTCTTCGCGCCTTTGCGCCTTTGCGTGAAAATTCTTATGCGCTTCTCTCAACTCTTCTTCTCACAAGCGGGCAGAGGTTGTTCAACTGCGACGCACTTGACGTTCTTCTCTTTCTGATTCGAGATCAGGAAAGGTTTTTCAGTCGCAAGGTCTCCCGCTTTGACTTTCACTTCACAATTCCAGAGCGTGCGACTCGTTTTTATCTCCGCCGGGATGAGATTCGTGATGACGTATGTGCCCGGCTCAAGGTCTGTGAAGTAGGCAGTGCCGTTGCGATCAGTCATAACGGAAAGCACGCTCTGCTTCGTCGTCGCTTCCGCTTCTTTGACGAGCACACTAATAACTGCCTGCTGTTGTTTGTAATAGCCGTCTCTGACTGCTTCCGCCAGATTGGTTGTGAGCCAACGGCGCGCGAGTTCGCGGCTGCCATACTCTTTCTCGCCTTTCTGTGCGGCATCGTGAAATTCCCGCACGGCCTCTGCGCCTTCGATGAATTTCGGCTCGACCTCGCGGCAATAGACAGACTCGCAGTCGCTCTCGGCGAGCCACTTGATGAGATCATCGCTGGCCCCAATCTGTTTGTAGTAGCAGTCGCGCGAGGTGAAAGGAGTCTGGTTAATCTTCTCTATGAGCGCGCGATTCTCTTCGAGGCTGCCTTTGATGAGGAAGAAGCGTTTGCGCGCGAGTCCCTTCACCTCTCCGCCAATCTTCGGACGCACACGCAATCTCAACACCCCGCGCGCAGGCGCATCCTGCTGCGCCGTTGACGATTGCGACGAACCAACAACGCACAAGAGACACATCGCCAGCACAATCAAAAAAAATAAGTAGCGTCTCTCCACTCTCATCACTTTTGCCTTTTGCCTTTTACCTTTTGCCCTTTTGACCTCTTCCCCTTTTACCCTCTCTTAAAGGTTCGGGCTGCGCGGAAACTTCAAAAACGGGAGGCGCACGCCGCGCACAAAAAATTGGTCCGCGCGAATCTGAGCGGGCGGCGCGTAGCCGACTGCGCCCGCAGCAGCTATCAAATCATCCTGATCTATACCGTCGCCGCTGATGCCGATTGCGCCGACGAGCTTCCCGTTTTTGTAGAGCGGCACGCTGCCAGCGAAAATCTGCAAACCGTTTGGCAGATTCGGAATCGCAGTGCAGGGCACATTCATGCCGCCGAGCGTTGCCAGCAAATTTGTTTTAATCAGATCAAGTTGCAGCCCGTCGTTGAAGACGCTCCATTCGCTCAAGCGCGTGCTGAATGGTCCAGCGTCTGTGTTGTCAATCCCGTCAGGGAAGAACGGGCGATGGAGGAATCCGCCCGCGCGATCACTGAAAGCGATTGAGCCGTCGAGCCTGAGTCCGTCCGAAGCCGCGCGGTCAACGTAAGAACCGAAACCTGCGCCGCGAAGAAGCGCGCCCGCGTTTGCGCTTGAATAGAATGCAGCCGTGCGCGCCTTCTGAGCGGAAACATCGAAGCCGAAGACGGGCGCGTCGCTGAGACGAAAGATGCCGAGCACACGACCATCCGCGTCAACCACCGAGATTGAGACGCGCGCAGAGCTGCCTAAAGGTTGACGAATCGCTGCGCGCGTGATGCTCGATTGCTGCGCCGCTTGAGAGATTATTTTCTGCACATCGGAAGCCGTGAGCGCGTCGGGTGATGGAGAGGGGCTACCGATAAAGGGAAAGAATCGCGTATCAACTTCGCCTGCGACGCCGCCGACGATTGCAGGCACGAAGGCCGAAAGTTGCGCGCCGCGAATTGGATAGAGAGCGAGGACAGAGCCGGGCAGACTCGCAAAGGAAATCGTCGGGGGCGCGGGCGCGTTTGTGACGTTGAGATAGGCGAGGCGTATCCCGTTGACGAGGATGTTGTCGCCGCGTATGAGCGCGGGAGGCTCGAAGCCGCGTGACGCGCTGGCAGCAATCACTTCTTCAAACGGCAGATCGAAATCTGCCGGGTCACGGTCAACGCTGTAGATTCCGTCGCCTTCAATGCCGACGCCGCCGACCGCGACACCGTTTTTATAAACGGGTACGCTGCCCGAATCGCCGGAGAGTCCGAGCGGCAGGCCCGGCTTCTTAATGTCGGAGCAGGGCAAGGAAGAGAACTGCACGCCGTAGAGCGGGCCGCCCGCTTGAAAATTTACGTTAGGCGGGAAGTGTTCCTGAATGATGAAGCTCGCGGTGCGCGTCGTGAAGGCGTTGCCCGTCGTGCTGAAGATTGCGGCGGTCGCGGCTTTTGAAATTGCCGCAAGAGCAGACGGCACACTCAAGTCTTCCAAGCCTTTGCCTGCTGTTCCGACGCTTCTTATTTTTGTACTGACGTTCGCGCCCGTCATCTCAAAGACGCCGAGCACGTTTGCTTCGCGGTCTGTCACGGCGACGGTCACGGGACGATTAAGTTGCGCGGCGGCTGAGACGGCTTGAGAGATGATCGTGCGAACTTCATCCGGGGTGAGCGTGCCTGCCGTCGCGTTCGGATTCGGAGAAGGCGCAGGGATAGCCGAGCCGGGCGTCGGATGCGCGCCTTCGTCATCGGCTGGACCACCGCCCAGTTGTCCAATGCCTACTCTCACGCGATTGCTCGCCGCACCCTGACAGATGATTCGCACCAGCACGTCTCCCGTCTCGTTCATCTCATCATTCAATCTCACAACAACGGAGCTGGCCCAGGATTGTTCGGGAACCGCTCCGACGTACTCGACGGTTAAAGAATAGATGTGATGGTCTGCATCTTCCGCGTCGGCAGTCATCTCGTTTGGCGTGACGCCCGCAGGCAGGTTCATCGCAAAGAGCATGATGCGCGTTCGACGGTCTGCGCCGAACTGCACGGGAGAGTCAAGCGGGAAAGGCTCTCGCGTTTGTGTGACGGATTCAAAGGCGATGGCGCGCGTCGAAGTCTCTTCGCTGACGAGCACGGGCGCATTCGTCGCCTGCGCGTTGATTTTGACGGAACGATAAGAGTTGCCGGAAAGCAGCAAGGCGCAGAGGCAGAAAATGATTAGCAGTCTCGCGCGTATTGGAAAGATGCGATGTCTCATCGGGTGCGCACGCTGCGAGGAAAGAAAAAGCGAAATGGTCTTGAAGTTTTAACCCTCTCCAGACGCGCACAATGTATCACTAATCTGTTGCCAGTCAAGAGAAGTTTGGAAAAAATTGGTTGCCAGCCTCCTGCGCCTGTGCTACAACGCGAGTGCCTCGCTATTCGCAATCGGACAAAAGTTCTAACTCGACCTTGAGCAAGTCGCCAACGGGCGCGTGCGATTTCTGCACGCCCGCAGAGAGTTAAAGACTTTTCATGTCCCCCTTTCTGAAATTGAGCTTGAAGACTTTGCGGGCAAGCGTTCTGCTGTGCCTCCTGTTCTCCTGCGCCGTCTGCGCTCTGGGCCAGAAGCGCGGGCGCATCACGGGCGTTGTGCGCAACAAGTCGAACGCCACCGTTCATGCCGTCATAGTCATTGCTACAAATCAGGTGACAAGCCGCACCGAGCGTAGCTTAAGCGGCACGGATGGTCGCTACTCGCTCAAGCTTCCTGCGGGTGCATATCGCATTGCTGTTGAAATGCCCTTTGCTGCAAAGTTCGACAAAGATAAAAGCTACGGCGAGTTTGCCATCGTGCGCGGCGACTCGTTAGAGAATGTTATCGTACACGAAGGCAAAGAGACTGCGTTGGACATTACGGTCGAGCAGGTCAACAGAGAAATCAAGCCGCCGACAACAGAGAAGCCGACGGGCGCAGCCGGAAAGAGCAGCGTCGAATCGGAGCAACAGACAGAAGCGGATCGCCGCAACGTGCGCGACCGTTGGCGCATAGGCTTTCCTGAGTATGACCGCTACGGAGATCGAGGAGCGCGCGGGCGCGACATCCCATTCAAACGCGGTCGCTGGTACGACCCCTACAACCAGAGCGTCCTCAAAGGCGATTACCCCATCATTGGCAACAAGACCTTTATGGTCCTGTCTGCCGTGAGCACAAGCTCCATCGAGTTGCGGCGCACGCCTACGCCATCTGACGTGAGCAGCGCGCGTCCCGGCTCCGCGGAATTTTTTGGTGGTCCCGAATCGCTCTCCATCAATAACACTTTGCAATTCTCATTTGAACTCTTTCACGGCGACACCTCTTTCAAGCCGCGCGATTGGGCCATCAAGATTTCTCCGACCTTCAGCATCCCGAACTACTTGAACGCGCGCGAACAGGGCGTCGTCAACATAGACGTGCGGCGCGGCACGAATCGCACAGACACGCACTTCTCTCTGGAAGAAGCGTTCGGCGAAGTGAGACTCAAGACCGTCAACGAGAATTTTGATTTCATCTCCGTGCGCGCAGGCATCCAGCCTTTCGTCTCAGACTTTCGCGGCTTCATTTTTTCGGACAACAATCTCGGAGCGCGTTTCTTCGGCAACTTCGCCAACAATCGTTATCAATTCAACCTCGCCTACTTCTCTATGCTTGAGAAGGACACCAACAGCGGCCTCAATCGTTTCGACTCTCGCCACCAGAATGTCTATGTCGCAAACATCTTCCGTCAGGATTTTATTAAAAAAGGCTACACCATTCAGGCCAGCTTTCATTACAACGACGACCGCCGCAGCCGCAAGTTTGACCGCAACGGCTTTCTCGTTCGCCCTGCTCTCATCGGCGATGCGCGCCCGCACGCCATCAAAGTCGGCTACATCGGCATCAGCGGCGACGGTCACATCGGGCGGCTCAACCTGACGCACGCTTATCATTTCGCTTTCGGCAAAGATGATCGCAACCCGATTGCCGGACGCGACGTGCAGGTACGCGCGCACATGGCTGCTGTCGAAGCTTCCGTTGACAAAGACTACTTTCGTTTTCGCGGCTCCTTCTTCTGGGCAAGCGGCGACAAGAATCCGACTGATAAAAAGGCTACGGGCTTTGATGCCATCTTCGACGATCCGAACTTCATCGGCGGGCAGTTCTCTTTCTGGAATCGTCAGGGAATAAGGCTGACGCAAACGGGCGTGGGCCTCGTGCAGCCCAACAGCATCTTGCCCAGCCTTCGCAGCAGCAAGATTCAGGGACAGGCAAACTTCGTCAACCCGGGCATCTTCATCTACAACGCAGGCATTGATGTCGAAGTGACGCAGCGCATCAAGGCCGTCTTCAATGTTAATTATCTGCGCTTTCATCGAACGGAATCACTTGAATACGTCCTCTTTCAAAATCGCATACGCCACGACATTGGATTCGATTACAGTCTTGGTATTGCCTATCGCCCGTTTCTCATTAACAACGTGACGCTCACCTTTGGCGCGGCCATGCTGCAAACGGGCAGAGGTTTTAGGGACATCTACACGGACGCTTCGCGCAACTGCCCGCCGAACCTCGGAGATTTCTGCACGCCCGACGGCGTTGTCATCAACCCGCGCAAACCGCTCTACTCGCTGTTCGCGCAGTTGAAACTGATTTTCTGAATTGAGTTTGAGGAAAGATGAAACGAACAGTTCACGCAAAGGCGCAAGAAAAGAAGAACCAAAGAGGACGAAGAATCGTTCAACGCCTTCTGTCTTTCTTTTCTTCGCGTCTTTGCGCGAAACGTCAACGCTCGCACCACGCAACCGCGCACCTAAAACTTCTCATCCTCTTCATAATTTTCGTTGGTATCCTACTCATATTGAGCAGCACGCATTCATCAGCCAACACCGAAAAATCAAACACAGCAACGCAAACACAAACCGCGCCTCCAAAGACCGAAGGCTGTCTTACCTGTCACAGCAAAATCGAGCCGATGCACAAGTACGGCACGACGGGCGAGCTTGATAAATTGAAAGATGGCAAAGACGCACTCGGCCTCACCTGCACAGCCTGTCACGGCGGTAATCCCGTGGCGACGATAAAAGAGGATGCTCATGCGCGCCCGCGTTTTCCCGATGAGTGGAAGAAGAACGGCAAGAGTTCGAGCGCGAATCCTGAGAGGACCAATGCGTTGCTTGCGCGAGAGAGTTGGGAGTTTGTGCGCTTCATCAATCCGGGAGATTTGCGCGTCGCAGCGAAGACCTGCGGCGAATGCCACAACACGGAGACTTACGCCGCACAGCGCAGCATGATGACGCACGGCGCGATGCTGTGGGGCGCGGCTCTTTATAACAACGGCGGCTTCCCCATCAAGGACGCGCGCTTCGGTGAAAGCTACAGCGAGACAGGTGCGCCACAATCTCTCGTACAGATTCCGCAGCCGACACGCGAACAAACGCGCACGAAAGGAATGCTCTCATTTCTGGACCCAATCCCGCGTTGGGAGATTTCGCAGCCCGGCAACATCCTGCGCGTCTTCGAGCGCGGCGGGCGCAGACGTTTTGAAGTCGGACTACCGGACAAAGACGAAGACCCGGGCAAGCCTGACAAGGGCTTGAGCGCGCGAGGGCTTGGTACAAACAATCGCACAGACCCCGTTTATCTAGGATTGCAGAAGACCCGTTTATTGGACCCAACATTAAACTTCTTAGGCACAAACGATCATCCGGGCGACTATCGCTCCTCAGGCTGCACGGCTTGCCACGTCATCTACGCGAATGATCGTGATGCGACGCACTCAGCCTTTTACAACAAGGCTGGCAACAGTGGGCGCTCGCAGACGGAAGACGTAAACATTCCGAAAGACGAAACGGGCCATCCCATCAAGCATCAATTCACTTCGCAGATACCAACCTCGCAGTGCATGGTCTGCCACATGCACCCCGGCGAGAACATGGTCGCCACTTACATGGGCCTGACGTGGTGGGACAACGAGACAGACGGCGACAAGATGTATCCTGCGAAGCAGCATGAACCTTCGCAAGACGAAGAGAAGCAGAAGCTCGACGCAAACCCTGAAGCATCATCCTTGCGCGGCCTCTGGTCAGACCCCGCGTTTCTGGACCAGACAGGCACGCCCGACTTCAACAAGACTCTACAGCGCACGCAGTTCGCAGATTTTCACGGGCACGGCTGGATGTTTCGCTACGTCTTCAAGCGCAATCGCAAAGGCGACCTGCTTGATGCAGGCGATAAAATCGTTTCACCCGAAGACCCTGACAGGTTCAAGAAGGCAGTGCATCTCAAAGACATTCATCTTGAGAAAGGGATGCACTGCGTTGATTGCCATTTTCGTCAGGACGCGCACGGCAACGGCATCATCTACAACGAGCCGCGCGCAGCCGTTGAGATAGGCTGCATTGATTGTCACGGCACGATTCGCGCTCGCGCCTCGCTCGTCACATCAGGATTTGCCGCAGGCGATTCCGTCGCGGACGGCAAGTTCAACGAAGGCAAAGGCCGCGACCTCACGCGCATACGCGTGCGCGATGAATCAGGCACAAAGATTCCTCTCTTCCAACGCATCGCGCGCGACCGCACGAAGAAAGACGAGAGCGGTAAAGATGTTCAGTTGAAGAAAGACGACATCGTTCAGAATTCAATGGTCGTGCCGGGTCGCTGGTGGAAGGTGAAGCAGACCGTTGACACGATCACGCCGGGCACGCCCGACTACAGCGAAAAGTCGCGCTATGCCAAGACGATTCGCACGGACAACGCGACGTGGGGCGACGTTCCGGCAGATGACAAGAAGCTCGCCCACCGCGACAGCAACATGAGTTGCTTCACCTGCCATTCCGCTTGGGTGACGAGTTGCTTCGGCTGCCATCTCTCGATGCAGGCCAATCGCCTGATGCCGAATCGTCACAACGAAGGCAATGATTCGCGCAACTTCACTGAGTATAACTTTCAAGTTTTGCGCGACGACATCTTCATGCTCGGACGCGACGGCACTGTGACAGGCAATCGCATCGCGCCCGTGCGCTCTTCATCAGCCATCCTCGTCAGCTCGCAGAATCAGAACCGCGAGTGGATTTATCATCAACAGCAGACAGTCTCTGCGGAAGGTTTCTCAGGCCAGACCTTCAACACGCACGTGCCGCACACAGTCCGCTCTACTGAAACGAAAGGCTGCACGGATTGTCACGTCTCAGAGAAGAACGACAACAACGCGTGGCTCGCTCAGTTGCTCTTGCAGGGCACAAACTTCGTCAACTTCATGGGCCACTATGTTTATGTTGCTGCGAACGATGCTATCGAAGCCGTCGTCGTCACGGAGCACACCGAGCCGCAGGCAGTCATCGGCAGCACGCTTCAGAAGGTTGCTTACCCGGACAACTACGAAAAATTTGTGCGCGGCGGGCGAGAGCTTAAGACTTCATACGAGCACAAGGGCAGTCCGCGCGCGCTTCAAGTGCAGGTGCGCGGCGAGTACGCATACGTTGCGGCGGGCGAGGGCGGCTTGAGAGTTTACGATGTCGCGCAGATAGACCACAAAGGATTTTCGGAGCGCATCACCAGCGCGCCCGTCTCGCAGTTTGGACAAAAATTTTACGTGAAGACGAAGTATGCAACGGCTGTCGCTGCGCCTTCGACGCTCGCGGTTGATCCTGCGCGCTGGCGTCTCTCATCTGACGGCAAAATGGTTGCGCCCGAAGATGTGAACAAGGCGCAGGGGAATCTGCTTAATGAAGAGCAAGCGATTCACCCGCTCTACGCTTACCTGTATGTGGTTGATAAGTATGAAGGATTAATTTTAGTCAACGCGGCGACATTGCTTGACGGCGATCCGCTCAACAACTATTTGAAACGCGCGCTGACCTACAATCCTGACGGCTTGCTAGATGGCGCAAACAACATCACCATCGCAGGGACGTATGCCTATATCACGACGGATAATGCGCTTGTCGTGCTCTATCTTGACGACCCGCTTCATCCCAAACTCGTCGGCACCGTCGCGCTCAGGCATCCGCGCGCCGTTGCGATTCAATTCCGTTATGGCTTCGTCGTTGACGATGAAGGATTGAAAGTGATTGATGTGACGATGCCGGACAAAGCGCGCATGGTCGAAGATGCGCTCGTGCCGCTCGCAGATGCACGGGATGTTTACGTGGCGCGCACTTACGCTTACGTCGCCAACGGCAAAGAGGGTGTCGCAATCGTTGATGTCGAGCAGCCGTTGAAGCCGCGTCTGGACCAGACGTTTAATCTGGAAGGGAAATTAAATGACGCTCATCAGGTAAAAGTTGCGATGACGAACGCGAGCCTCTTCGCTTACGTCGCAGATGGGCGCAACGGCCTGCGCGTCTTGCAACTGACTTCGCCTGAGACGATGCCGACCTACGCAGGATTTAGCCCGCGCCCCTCACCGCAGTTGATTGCGACGTTTAAGACGAAGGGCGAGGCGTTGGCGATCTCTAAGGCTCTGGACAGAGACCGCGCGGTTGATGAGAGCGGAAATCAGGTTGCAGTTTTCGGCAGGCGAGGCGCGCGGCCTTTCACGCTTGAAGAGATGCGGCGAATGTTTTTGACGGACGAAGGGCGCGGCCCGTTCTTCACGGTCACGGAGCAACCTGCCACGCAGCCGTGCAGCCCATGCGATAAGAAGAGCGCAAGCCAGATAGAGACGAAGGAATCTGAGAGCGTAGTTGGACCACGCTCCGCGCTTGGCGCATCGAAAACAGTTTCAAAGAGAATGACTGTCACGGCTGGCGTTCTGGGCGCAGTCTTTTTAGTCTTCGGATGGCGTAAGCTGAGTCGAGGAGCAGGTTCGCGCAAAGGCGCAAAGACGCAAGGAAGAGCGTGAAGAGGTTGAGAGCCATTCTATCCTGAGCGTGTTTTCCTTTGCGCCTTTGCGTGAACCGCCGTCGCCCGTTCCAAATCTTTAGCTTTTCTTCCCGGATTCTTCCATTTATTCATCGCCCATCGTCCATCGTCTATGGTCGGTCTTAAAATCCAAAGTAAGTTGTGTTGGTGGCAGCGCACTTGCCTGTGAATCGCTCAAGCGCATCGAGCATGTCACGACACAGCTCGCGCTCTCCATCGCCGCGACTGGCAATCTCACGCAGGTTGATGGCGAGCGAGATGAGGTCTTTGTGTTCGGGCGCGGCGCGCACGCTCTTCAGCCATTTACGCAGGTCAACGGCTTCGCTCGCATCGCTGCCTCTCATGTGCGTCGCATTCTCAATCGCCTGCTCGAACATCGTTTCGATCAAGCCTGCGCGCTCGTGCGCTTCAACGAGTGTGGCGATGGCGTTGGCATAGTCTGCTGCGCGATCCATCTCGCCGGGCGTGAAAGGCTCGTAAGGCGGAGAGCCGATGCGATTGACGAATTCGAGCACGCCGACGATTTTGCCGTTTGCGCGCAGAGGCGTCGCCATGATCGTGTGCGTCGAATAACCTGTCGCGCGATCAACTTCGGCGTAGAAAGTCTCTTCCTGCGCAACGTCCGCAACGGCGAGCGGTTGCCCCGTCGCAAAAACAAAATTGCCGATGCCTTTGCCCGGCGGGATACGCACCTTCATCACTTTGTCTGCGACCTCACCGATAGCGACCATGAATTTGAGGCCGCCGCGATTTCCGTCGCGCACCAGCACAGAGGCTTCGTCGCAGCCGACGGATTCCGCCGCGATGCTTAAAAGATTTTCAATCGAGAGCGCGAGCGGAGCGGTCAAAGAGTTGGCAACATCCACGGTCGTGATGGCCGCGCGCAACTGCTCTTCAAAAGAGTGGTAAACGGCGCGCTTTCGCGCACGCTTCTTAACGGCTTTGGAGGCGCGCTGTTTGGCGGGGGATTTCTTAACCATAAAGCCTCGTGTAGTCCTCAGGCGAATCTTCAATCAACGTGATTGACTATAAGATTCCGTGCCCTGTTGTCAACGAATATTTTACGGCGCAAACGAAAGCAGAGCCACAGATGAACACGGATAGTCGCGGATTAGATTAAATTCTTATGCGAATCAAGCGTTGACAAGAGATTAGTTGATGGGGAATTCCCTTTGCGTTCTTGGCATCTTCCGTCTTCGCGTCCTTTGCGTTTCAATCTCAAGTTTAACCGCAAAGGACGCAAAGGTTTTTCGCAAAGGTCGCTAAGAGTGTTCTTCTCTTGTTCGCATTTCTTATCCGTGTCTATCTGCGTCCACCTGTGGTTTCTTTCTCTCGCACATTATGAAAGAAGAGAAAATTGCTTGTCGCGCTGTGAACATCTATAGTAACTTGCGCGTCCGTCTTCATTAAAGATGCTCCTGAATTTTGTCTAAGGATTCGCTTCATGAAAAGAGCTTTAACTGCTTTGAGTCTGATTCTCTGGCTTTGTCTCTCGACGGTTCTGCCTCCCCTCGTTTGCGTATCCGCGCAACAGACAGCGCCGCCTTCCGTCTCTTCAAAAACGCTGCGTCTCGCGGGCCTTCGCGCGAGCGTCACGGTGCGGCGCGATGAACGCGGCATCCCTTACATCACGGCTGCGAACGAAGCGGACCTCTATTTCGCCCAGGGGTACGTGACGGCGAGCGAGCGCCTGTGGCAGATGGACATCCTGCGCCGCAACGCGCGCGGCGAGCTTTCGGAGATTTTCGGAGAGAGAACTCTCAAAGAAGATCAACGCCATCGCCTCTTCGGTTCTGCGCAACTCGCCGAAGCGTTGTTGGA
>JBAWGU010000784.1:0-4064 GCA_049593215.1 Pyrinomonadaceae bacterium | reverse complement strand
TTCTAATCCTTGTCGTCTTCTACTTCCTGCTCATACGCCCGCAGCAGAAGCGACAGCAGCAACTTCAGCAGACCATCGCGCAACTTAAGGCTGGCGATAAGGTCGTCACCACCGGCGGCATCGTCGGCACAATCACAGCCGTGCGCGATACGAGTTTTCTGATTCGCAGCGCGGAGAAATCTATTCTGGAAGTTGCGCGCACGGCTATCGCTGGCGTGCAGGGTGAAGAAGAAGAGAAGAAGGCTTAAGAGTCATTAATTTATTTCGCGCGAAGGAAACGCGCGCGAGCAATTTTCCTGTTATGAAAAAGAAGAACTTACTTCAGCGCGCGATCATCATCGCCATCATCACGCTCGTCGGCATCTATCTTGTCATCGGGCCACGACGCAAGCCGCACCTCAGCGATTTCACCGCTCAGGGCATCAAGAATACACTACGCGAGAATATACATCTTGGTCTGGACCTACAGGGCGGCTCGCATCTGGTGATGAGAGTCAAGACGGACGAGTATTTGAAGCGTTTGACCGAGGGCAACGCCGTCGCCGTGCAGAATGCCGCGAAGGATGCTGGCTACAATGTCAAAGAGGCGCGTGCGGATGTTTCAGGCGGGAGCTATCGCATCATTCTCGAAGCCAATGACGCCTCGAAGATTAACGATATTCGTGACGCGGGGCAGAACAAGCTTGGACCAACTTCCGAGTGGGTCCCGTCTGTCAGCGGCAACACGATCACGTGGTCGCTCGCAGGTTCTGCTCAGACCGCGCTCGCTGAGCAGGCTACGGAACAAGCATTGAAGATTATTGAGAGCCGCATCAACGCTGTGGGCGTCACAGAGCCGACCCTGCAACGTCATGGCGCGCAAAGCTCGCACCAGATTCTGCTCCAAATGCCGGGCATACAGGACCCTGAGCGCATCAAGAAATTACTCGTTGGCGAATCGCGCCTCGATCTGGTCCATGTTGTCAGTCCGCCGAATCCTTCGCCCGTTCAAACCTATACGACGGAAGAAGAGGCTAAGGCTTCGCTTGGCGGAACTGTTCCGGCAAATCGCCGCGTGTTGCCCTATGCGGAGCGCATGGAGCCGACTACGGGCGGAGCGCCGGAGGCTGACCCGAATGCGCAGAAAGCCAAACGCTGGGTCGTGGTCGAAACTCCTGCCGTTGTGGGCGGCGACGAGCTGCGCAACGCTTCTGCCATCAATTCGCGCGGCGGCAGCAGCAGCGATTATCAAATCGCTTTCTCGCTCAAGCCTTCGGGCGCAGAAAAATTCGGACGCTGGACGGGCGGGAACATCAACGAGTACATGGGCGTTGTTCTGAATGACGAAGTTAAATCCGTCGCCTTCATCAAATCGCAGATTACCGATTCGGGCGAGATATCGGGGCGCTTCACAAAGCAATCTGCGGATGACCTCGCGCTCACGCTTCGTTCCGGCGCGCTGCCCGCGCCGATTGAGTATCAGGAAGAGAGAACGGTCGGGCCGAGTCTGGGTCAGGATTCGATACGCGCGGGCGTTAAGGCTTCGATCATCGGACTGCTCCTCGTCGTCCTCTTCATGCTCGTCTATTATCGCGGCTCAGGCATTAATGCCGTGACAGCTTTGTTCTTGAACATCATCCTGATGATGGCCGGACTGATTGTCTTCGGCGCGACGCTGACGCTGCCCGGCATCGCAGGCATCATCCTGACTATCGGTATGGCTGTGGACTCGAACGTGCTCATCTTCGAGCGCATACGCGAAGAGCTGCGCACGGGCAAAACGGTCGCATCTGCTGTGGACCAGGGTTTCGGACGCGCCTTCGTGACAATCATTGACACGCACGTGACGACGATTATCTCGTCGCTCTTCCTGTTTGTCTTCGGCACAGGCCCGATTCGCGGCTTCGCCGTCACGCTCGTGCTCGGCCTGATCGTCAACCTGTTCTCAGCCGTTTACGTTTCGCGCACAATCTTCATCTGGCTTCTGGGCCGCAAAGGAAGACGCGCAGAGACGCTCAGTATTTAACCGGTAAATGGTAAATGGTGAATGGTAAATAGAAAAAGCCGTTCATCCATTCACCATTTACTATTTACCATTTACTAATTCATCATGCTGCAAATTTTCCATAACGTGAACATTGACTGGCTCAAAGATCGGCGGGCCTTTATTGCTGTCTCGATTGTTTTGATGCTGGCGGGGTTAGTTTCGGCGGTTGTGCGTCAGGCGACGCCGGGCGGCACGGAGGCTTTTAACCTCGGCGTGGATTTCAAAGGCGGAACTGTGGTCACTGTGAAATTCAAGCAGCGACCGACAGCCGAACAGATCAACGCAGAGCTTGCCAAGCAAGGCATACACGATGCCGTCGTGCAGCTTGCGACAGACAAGCAGGACGAGGCTCTCATCAAGCTTCCGCAGTTGGGCACCGGAAGCGGCAGCAACGCCGCAGAGGCTCAGGCCGAAGTTGATGTCGGGCGCACCAAAGTAAAAGAGGCGCTTAACACCTTTGGGCCGGAGGGCGACGCTTACAGGATTGTTGGGACGGATGCTGTTGGACCTATCGCGGGCCGACAGCTTCGCAACCAGGCCATCGCCGTCACGCTCGCCGCTCTCGTCGGCATACTCCTGTACATCGCCTTCCGCTTTGAGTGGACCTACGGCGCGGCAGCCGTGATCGCAGTCTTTCACGACGTGCTGGTCACGCTCGGCATGTTCTCCGTCTTTCAATGGGAAATCAATCTGACGGTCATTGCGGCCCTGCTGACGCTTGTAGGTTTCTCCGTCAACGACACTATCGTCGTCTTCGACCGCATACGCGAAAACCTGCGCCTGCACAGAAGAGAATCGCTCTACAAGATCACGAACGACTCCATCAATCAAACGCTCTCGCGCACCGTCATCACCTCAGGACTTGTCTTTCTCTCCGTGCTGGCGATGGTCATCTTCGGCGGTGATGTGTTGTTTGGCTTCTCCATCGCCTTGCTCATTGGAATCGTCTTTGGAACTTACTCGTCCGTCGCCATCGCCAGCCCCATCATGGTCTGGTGGCAGCAGCGTCTGGACCCAGCCGACAAAGCTCAATCCACTCCGCTCAGAGAAGGCCGCGCGGCTGTGGGACGCGGGCGCGAGCCTCGCCCAACAAAATCAAGCGGCGTCATCAAAGAACCAACCGGCGCGGCGCGCTCCTGAAAAGCAGGAGTCAGAATTCAGCAGTTCAGAAGCCAGAAGGAAAGCGCACAGAGCTTTTCCTTCTGGCTAAACTTTTGTTTGCACGCTCCTTTATTCTGACTCCTGACTCCTGTCTCCTAAATTCCGCCTTTCGATATTTTACGCTTGACTTTCCTGTCGGTTGCGGCATAGACTGCCCGCGTTGCTGGCCAATTAAATACGTATCGAAATCGTGCCTCGCTGTTCACGAAGGTGAACGGTCTGGATGCGGGTTGATTTATGTTGAAATGGCCGGTGTGTCTGTTGTTCTCGCTCGCACGGCGGCTGAAAATCAACACTTAAGCGTGACAAACGCTTTAGATCACCGCCCAGAATCCCCTTCATCTCTTTTTATTTCTCAAGCGGGCATACGGTTTGCAGATTTTTTGTATCGCAATACTGTTCGAGTATAGCTTTTCGCACCCTGATCCTTTTGGCACCGGAATAGGGAGGACTAAAACATATGTTCGATCATCTCGTTGAATCCACTTCGCACGCAGATGATGTCAAACGCAAAGGCTCGTTCCTGCTGGTCACTGCCGCGATCTATCTCGTCCTGATGTTGGCGTTCTTTGTGGCAGGCATCTACTGGTACGACGCGCATCTGGATAATCAGAATCTGGAGCTGACGACGCTCGTCGCTCCCGTTCCGATTCCGCCACAGCAAAATGAGCCGCAGAAGGCAGACGCGCCGAAACCGCAGAAGGTTGATGTCAGTCAACAGGTTGACGTGCGTAAGGAATTGATTGCTGACGTGAGCCGCGCAGACCTTGTTCCGAAAGAGGTCTCGGCTAAAGCCAGTAATGTTCCGCCTGTGCGTCAGGGCGTCGTAACGGTAGTCGGCAGTTCCGATTCCAACGCTGCCGCGCCTGTCCTGGCA
>JBAWGU010000783.1:0-3142 GCA_049593215.1 Pyrinomonadaceae bacterium | reverse complement strand
AATGATAAACGACAACGTTACGATATTCTTCGGAAATAGTTTTGTGGACCTTAACGCTTTATGGAAAAGCGACGGCACGCCGGAAGGCACAGTGTTAGTCAAACTCTTACCGACCAATCCGAACTATCCAAATCATGCCGTTCAGGGTTCTCAGATAAACGTCAACGGGACGCTCTTTTTCACGCACGATGATGGGATGCACGGTCTGGAGCTTTGGAAGAGCGACGGCACGCCGGAAGGCACTGTGCTCGTCAAGGATGTCAACACATACATCTACGATTCGGACGTAAATAATCTGACGAACGTCAGCGGCACGCTCTACTTTACGGCTGACGATTGGGTTCACGGTCAAGAGCTATGGAAGAGCGACGGGACACCCGAAGGCACAGTGCTTGTTAAAGACATTGCTCCCGAAATCGGCTCGGACCCTTTGAAGCTGACAAACGTGAACGGCAATCTCTTCTTCACGGCTGACGATGGGACGAGCGGATACCAACTCTGGGTTGTACAAAAAGGCCCGGAAGCAACAATCAGTGGAAAGATTGTGACAGACACAGGCGTGCCCCTGCCCGGTGTGGTTGTAACCTTGAGCGGCTGGCAAGCGGCGCGCACCATCACGGACTCGAACGGCTTCTACTCCTTTACAGGTATTGAAATCGGAAAGTCTTACACTGTGACGCCTTCCAGAGTTGATTACGTCTTTAGCCCCGCCACATTGTCGTTCGACCTCTCAGGTGAAAAGACAGACGCCGCCTTTACTGCGACCGAAGGCGCGGCGACGGCGAATCCTCTGGACACGAATCTGTTCTTTGTGCGCCAGCAGTATCTGGATTTCTTAGGTCGTGAACCGGATCAAGGCGGATTGAATTACTGGACCATACAGTTAGACCGTTGCGGCTCGAATGCGGGCTGCCTGCACCGTCAGCGCATAGATGTCTCCGCAGCCTTCTTTATCGAGCAGGAGCTACAGCAGACGGCCTTCTATATCTATCGTCTCTACGCCGGACCTCTTGGACGCAGGCCCACGTATGCAGAGTTTGCGGCAGACCGCACGCTGATTGTCGGCGGCGCAAATCTTGAGGCAGGCAAAGCAGCCTTCGCAGATGCGTTTGTCCGTCGCGCAGAGTTTGTGCAGAAGTATCAGGCGGCGACGACTGCCGAAGCCTTTGTTGATGCGCTGATTCAAGTGATAAAAGATGCGCGCGGAGTGGACCTCTCCGCGCAGCGCAGCGCGCTCATCGCCAAATACAACACAGGCGCAAACCTCTCTGAGAGTCGCAGCCTAACCGTCAGAGCAATTATTGAGAACGACTTGTTCAAAGCGGCGGAATATAACAGGGCGTTCGTGCTGATGCAGTACTTCGGTTATCTCAAGCGCGAGCCGGATCAGGCCGGTTACGATTTCTGGCTCAACGTCTTGAACAACCGCGAGCCGAACAACTATCGCGGGATGGTCTGTTCCTTCGTCACGTCGGCTGAGTATCAGAACAGATTCAGCCCCATCGTGACGAGAAGCAACAGCGACTGTGCGCAATAAGAACCTCGCGCGCCCCTTTTAACGCGGAGCAATCTCATTTGCGACGATGAGCGCGGAATGCGTGACGGCAACGATGCCCTGTCCGGGAAAAGTTGTGTCGCCGACCATGTAGAGGTTTGGCAGCGCGGTCTGGTGAGAGAAAGAGTTCATGCCGAAGAGGTCCAAAGACTGGCCTACACCGCCAACCATGCCGAGCCTGCGCCGCGTGTTCTCGTAAAATGAGCGCGGCGTCATTGTCTCTATTACCTCAACATCATCAACAAGCTCCGGCATCATTCTGTGCATACGCTCCCAACACATCTCAAGCGTTGATTGGTCCTGCGCTTCGTGTTCCGTTTCGTCTTCGTGGAAAGAGAACCACTGCGTGGCTTCCGTAAAAGCGCAGACGGTCACGGCCCGTTTTCCAGAGGGCGCGCGTGCGTCCCACTCAGGAGCGCAGGCAAACATGAACTGCGCGTTCTCCGCATCGTAAGCCTGTTCTTCCTGCCAGCCGGTCAACGCGAGCACATGGCTTGCGGGAAGACGCCGCGCAGCCTCTTCATCCATGCCCAGAAAGAGAAGATACGCGCCCCAACCTTGCAGGTTCTTGAGACGTTTACGCACATCATCGGGCGTGCGCCCCGTGCCGACAAGCTTTCCGTAGGTGTCCCAGACGGTGAGGTTGCTGATGATGGCGCGCTCAGCTTCAACCGTCTCTCCGCTCAAGAGATCAACTCCGACGGCGCGTCCCGCAGAATCATAAGCAAGTCGCAGCGCAGGAGCATTAAGGCGCACCACGCCGCCGCTCCGCTTGATTGATTCTGCGAGCGCATCTGCGAGAGACTGCGCGCCGCCGCGCATCGCGTGCATCCCCCAACGCGGAATCATCAGGGCCACAGCCCCGTAAAGATAGGCGCAAGTGTCGCTTGCGCGTTGAGCGAAGATTTGCAGTTGAGCATCTATGAAACGGCGAAAGCGTTGGGAAGTTTTTTCGAGATGCTGGGCAACAGTGTGGTCCATTTGTGAGAAGACGCGCGATGCTGTGCGCGCTTCCGTTGCCGCCGCACGCACACGGCGCATCTTCGAGGCCGTGCGAAGATCGGGCACGCGTTCGATTGTGCGCTTCAAAGCTTCGGCGATGGGCGCAAGCTCTATATAAAAATTGATGGCCGCATCAGCGCATTCAGGGAAGGCGGCGCGAAGGTTTTCAAAAAACTCTTCCGTCTCTTTTGCAATCGCAACGTCTGTCCCGTCCGGAAGGCGAACGATGTAAGGAGGAGAGACTGAGCGAACTTCAGGCGCTTGCGCCTGAAGCTCTGAAAAAATTCTCTCGTGAATCTCGCCCCGTTGCCATCCGGCGTAGAGTCCCGCGCCAGTCTCAAACGTGTAGCCAAACTTTTCAAACGCAGCCGCGCAACCGCCCACGCGCGATTCTCTCTCAAGCACACACACACTGACGCCGCGCGCAGCCAGCAGAGCGGCAGAGGTCAGTCCGCCAATGCCACCGCCGACGACAACGACTTCATAAGCCATAAGAATCAAACGCCGTAGATGCGAGAGCGAAGGAGAGCGAAAAACTTTCTGCCAATCTCAAATCCTTCTTCCGTCAAACGAGCATTCCAAGAG